>CATPBV010000001.1 GCA_955652345.1 uncultured Solirubrobacteraceae bacterium
CTTGAAGTCGCCGCTGTCGCGATCCATCTCGACCTTGGCGTACGGCGCCGACCCGGGGGTCTTCTTGTACGCGGACAGCAGAGCGTCCTCTAGCGCCTCCATCAGCTTCTCGCTGGAGATGTTCTTTTCGGCCGCAAGGCCCCGTACGGCTTCGACTATCTCTCTGGACATGGTCAGTCTCCGGGGACGAGGTTTGAGCGGGCGATCTGGTCGTATGGGATCGTGACGACCCCGTCGTGGACGGCGATCGTGACGTCGCGTTCCGACGCGCCTACGAGCTCGCCGGTCACGCTCTTGTGACCATCTCGTGCCTCCCGCAGGCGGACACGCGCATGCCGGCCGAGGAACCGCGTGTAGTGCTGAGGCTTGGTCAACGGGCGGTCCTGCCCCGGCGAGGAGACCTCGAGCGCGAAGCGCTCTCGGTAGTCGCCAAGGTGCGCGGACACCCGTTCACAGAGGGCGAGCGTGACCCCGTCTGGATGATCGATGAACAGCCGAAGCGTCGTTGCCGAGACCAGCTCGGCGAGCAGCACCTCGACCTGCGGCTCGGTCTCCGCGAGCCGGCTCTCGATCTCAGTCTGTACGTTCACGCTCTCCTCCGTCATAAAAAAAGCGGGCTAGCGCCCACTTCCGGTACAACCCACCGGGCGGGACCCGGCGCTCAAAGTGTGCTTCTCAGGGTAGCACTGCTATCGGGGTCGTGCACGGTGTTTCGGGGCGCGCGGCGATCCGTTGGCGCCCCGACCCGGTCCCCGGCTTCGCGCGACCGGGGCCTTCGAGATGCGAACGACCGCAAGGGGACCGGGTCAAGGCACCAACGGATCGTCTCTCCGCGATCGGCGCCGGCACGCCCCCTCGTTTGCGCCTACCGCCTTCGGCGCTGAGCCTGGTGGGCTTCTCGGATCGCGGGTCGGGCCGTGTGCATGATGCGGCACGCTACGTAGGCGGGAGCAATACTTGCCGCAGCAGGATCCTCGGGTGTGCCTGGCGCGGCAAGCCCCGCGCGAGATCCACACCGTGACGCGCTATGCACACGCGCTCCGGTCGAGCGAGCCGCGGTACCAGCGAAGCGCGCGGGGGTGCTAATCGCCCGCGCGTGCCCGGGCGCGGTCGCGATACAGGCGGTAGTCGCGCCGGCTGGGCTGCAGGCATGCCGCCAGCACCAGCGGCTTACGGGCCTCGGCGTGGCGGCCCAGCATCTGCAGCGAGCGGCCCAGGCAGAAGAGAGCGAAGTCATTGGTCGGTGCGCGCTCGATTACGGCCTCGAATTCGACAGCCGCCTGCTCGTAGCGCTGGGCGTGGAACAGGGCCCGGCCGAGGGCCTCGCGGATCGACGTCTTGTCGGGAGCGAGGTCGCGCGCGCGGGACAGGGGGACGATCGCCTGGTGGTTGTGGCCCGCCTCGAGCAGCTCCGTGCCACGCCGGAATAGCTCGTAGACGTCGTCCATCACTTGGAGTGTATGCCCCGGTTCGCGCCGCCCCACGCGAGCCGGCGCAGGCTCCACCGGGGCGGCAGCGCCCACAGCGCGCGGAGTGCTCCGGCGATCCCGAGGCGCGAGCGCAGCTGCCTTCGGAGCGCCCGCCGCTGCCTGCGCGTCGGCAGCCCGCCCTGGCCCGCGAAGCGCGCCAGCCGCAGCGTCCGCACGTAGCTGGCAGCTTCGGATGAGGAGCCGAACCGGTCCTCGAGCACCGCAAGCGTCACGTCGGCCGGCACCGGGCGGCCGCTGCGCGCGAGCGCCCGTTCGAGCTCCGCGAGAAGCTCCTCGTCCGAGCTCTCGGCGGGCCCGTGGGTGAACACCAGCGCAGCGATCGCCAGCGCCAGCAGCAGTCCGCCGAGGATGGGCAGCACGACATCCGACGAGCCGCCCGTGGGAGCGGCCGAGGGGCCGCCGCCCGACCCCGGACTGGGACCAACAACTCCCTTCCTCCCGCCCTTCAACCCCTGCAGCTTGATCGCCGAGAGCGAAGGCCCCGGGGCGTTGGGCGCTATGTGAGCGAACTCGGGCGCGTTCGCCGGAGTGGGGTCGAACGTCACCCATCCGTAGTGCGGGAACCACGCCTCGACCCAGGCGTGAGCGTCCTTGTCGCTGACGTCCCAGGTCCGTGTCGCGCTGTTGAGCTTCCCGCTGGTGAACCCAACGGCGACCCGGGTAGGGACACCCCCCATCCGCAGCAGCAACGCCATCGCGCCGGCGAAGTGCTGGCAGTAGCCGAGCTTGGTGTTGAACAGGAAGTTGAGCAGCGGATACGAGTGAAACGGCGTGTTCGGTTGGTAGTAGTAGCCGTTCGTGTATTGGAGGTAGTTGAGGACGCGTTCGACGAAGTCATAGGGCGTCGGGGCGCCGTGTGCGAGCCTTCGTGCGAGCTCGTATGCCGGCCTGTACGGTGATTTGGCGAGCACGCTTGCTCCCGTCGGCCAGTTGGCAAAGTCCGAGAAGTTCTGCCCCTGCTCGCGGACACCAAACAGGGGGAAGACCACCTGTTGCGGAACGTAACCGCCCCCAGGAGGCACGAACACGGTCAAGAAATTGCGTAGCTTCGCCGCGGGTGGATAACTCCGGCCAGCGTGGGCGAGCTGGGCGCGAGTCGGCCGCGGCGCGTAGACGCCGACCCGGTAGCTGTCCCCGGTGTGCAGCTGGACCGCGTCAGTCCATGTGCCAAGGCTCGATCCCTGGATCGGAACTCCGCGAAGATGCTGGGGGTAGCCGGCGTCACCCGCGGCGATCACGTCGGTCGTGTCGATCGCGGTCAGCGTCACCTGGATCGTCTGCGTCCAGCGGCGGAGCGCGGTCCGGTCGATGAATCCGGATAGATCCGGGCTTGCGTAGTTTGCGAGCCCCCAGCGCTCCCCGTTGAACAGGTCGAGATCCTCGGTCTTCCAGTACTCGGGGGTCCCCGCGGTGATCTTCACAACCGTATGGCCGGTGTGCGGCCACTGCCGGCCGACGGGCCCGTACTGCTGCGTCCAGTTGAACCTCGCTACATACCCAGGGCCGATGCTTCTGGTGAGCGCCTGATAGTCCAGCCAGGGCTTATGCGAGTCCAGCCTCGGCGCCAGGAACATCCCCGCGGCGCCCGCCACCGCGCACACCACCACCAATGACGACAGGTCGTCTCTGCGCACCCGCTCCCCCCATACGAACGCGGCCAGCAGTACGAACAGCAGCATCCCCTCCGCATACGGAAGCGACGGCCGCATGAGAGTCGCGGGCACGACCGCCAGCGCCACCAGCGGCAGGGCGGCACCGGCACGCCGCAGATCGCCGAGCGCCGGAGGCGCGAACGCAAGCAGTAGCGCCCCGTCGAGCAGCAGTACCGCCGCGCCCAGCAGGATCACGAGGCGCACGGACTCGTTGATGTTCGTGTACGGGATGAAGATCCCCGGCAGAGCCTGGAGCCCCTGACCGATCCAATCGGCGGTCACCGCGATCCGCACGTGCGTGATCCAGCCCACCGGAACCCCGCATACCGCAAGCGCCCCCAGCAGCGCGACCACCGCGACCACGGGCACCAGCAGCCTCCGGTAGCGGCGCATGAGCGGACCCACCGCGACCAGCACCAACGCGAGCCCCAGCAAGCCGAGCAGCCGCCCGGTCGGCGCCGGCTTGACCAGCTTCCCCCACTCGATCACGCCAAAGCCACCGAGCGCCGCAAACGTGATCAGGCGAATCACCAGACGAGGGCGCGCCGGCGCCCGCAGCTCGCCCGTGGAGCTTCCGCCACGGACGATCGTCCGCAACACCGCAGGCTGCGCCACGGTGCTCACGCTTGGCCTCCGCTCGCCCGCGGGCTTGCTGCCCGCTCGGCATCCAGCCTCGCCGACTCGGGCAGCGCCCGCGTCGTCCGGCTGGCTCGCTCTGATGGAGGCCGCGTGAGTCCTCCGGCTGCAGCTCGCTCGACCTCGAGTGGGGAGCGCCGCTGCCCCGCCAGCAGGAAGCCGCGGCACCCCGCCACATCGAACACTGGAACGCTCCGCATGGCCGGTGCCGCCGGCCGCGGCAACACCAACGTGATCGTGATGTGCGGGTTCGCCGACACCGCCAGCGGCAGACGCGCGATCGGCTGGGCGGCTACATAGAAGATTCCGGCCAGCCCTCCGAGGTGCCCTAGCGCCGGAGGCCGCACTCCCGGACCGCCCTCGATGACCGCCAGCCGCGCATGTACCCCAGACCACGCCCCCAGATGCCGGTCGATCTCGATCGGCCGCCGCTCCCCAGGAAGCAGCAGCCCGCATCCGCCCCGGCGAGCAAGCTCGAGCGTCAATGAGGCGGCGGCCCGAACGGCCGCGTCCAGCTGCTCCGACCCGGGCTGTGAGCGGGCGTCCAGCACGACGATCGGGCGGGTGTCGCTGTCGGCCTGGAAGCGACGCTCCAGCAGCCCTGCGCCTCGTGCGAGCGCCGGCCAGTGGATCCTGGAAGCGGGGGCACCAAGCCGGTACGGCCGGAGCCCGTCCGGCTGCGACACCGCCGCGGCCTCGATCGCCGCGTTCAGCACCGAGCGGTCGGCGCGCCCGCGGCTTCCCCCCCTCACCCAGCGCACCGGCTCGGTCCGAGGGAGCACCAGCACCTCCTGAGCGGCAGTCGTGCCCTCAGCCATCACGACAGCGAACCCGAGCGGGTCCTTGATCAGCAGCGTCGGCGGCACCAGGCGCTTGCGGCCCCGGCGGGCGAAATGTGCGACGACGTGGACGGTCACCCGCCGACTGCCTCTGATCGGCGAGAGCGAGGACCCCAGCGCCAGCGGCTCGCCGGCCAGCGGATCAAGCACCTCGACGCCCGGCAGGCCAAGCGGGCCGCGCGAGATCTCGATCGTCGCCTCGACCGGCTCGTCCTCGAGCGCGGTGACCGCATGGAGCCGGCGCTCCACGCGAGCGCTGCGGGACGCAAGCCACACCCACGCTGGCGTGAGCGTCCCGAGCAGGATCAGCGCGACGCCCGGAACAAACAGCGGTGAGGCGTCGAACGCAAACGCCGCAAGCGTCAGCGCGAACCCTCCGGCGGCCACCGCAGCGGCGTTCTTCAGCGTCTCACCTCCCTGTCTCCTCCATTGAGCGCGGGACTGCTGAGAGGGCTTCGCTCATCGAGCGCGGACCATCGAGACCGCGTCCCCGACGACCTCACGAGCGGCAGTTCGAGCGGTGTCGGGCGCCAGCACGAGACGGTGTGCCAGCACTGGCTCGGCGAGCGCCTGGACGTCATCGGGCAGAGCGTGATCGCGCCCCTGCATCATCGCGTTCGCCTTGGCGGCGCGCAGCAGCATCAGCCCCGCCCGAGGGCTCGCGCCGAGATCGACCCGCGAGTCCTCCCGGGTGCGCCAGAGGAGCCGGACGACGTAGTCGCGCAGCGCTTTCGAGGCCTGGATCCGCGTGGCGGCGTCCTGAGCGGCGAGCACGTCCGCCGCCGTGGCGATCGGCGCCAGCGACAGGACTCTGTCCCCCGCCTCGTGGTCTGAGAGCATGCTCGCCTCGGCCACGGGCGACGGATAGCCGAGCGACACCCGCACCATGAAGCGATCCACCTGGGCCTCGGGAAGCGGGTAGGTTCCTTCGTACTCGATCGGGTTCTGGGTCGCGAGCACGAGGAAAGGGCGCGCCAGCTCGTGGGTCTGAACATCGACGGTGACGGAGCGCTCCTGCATGCATTCGAGCAGGCCGGACTGGGTCTTCGGCGATGCGCGGTTGATCTCGTCGACCAGCACGATGTTCGCGAACACCGGGCCCGGACGGAACTCGAAGCGGTGGGCGCGCTCGTCGTAGACGTTCGTGCCGACGACGTCGGCGGGCAGCAGGTCCGAGGTGCACTGCACGCGGGCGAACTGGCAGTCGATCGAGCGCGCGATCGCCCGCGCAAGCGCCGTCTTTCCCACTCCCGGGTAGTCCTCGACCAGAATGTGACCTTCGGCCAGGAGCGCAACGAGCACGTGGTCGAGGGTGCGCTCGCGGATCTGAACGGCCTGCGTTATGTTGTCGGCCAGGCGCCTTGCGAGTGAAGCCGCGGCTTCAGACTCGTGCGGCGCTACGGGCGTCTGCTCCGGCTCCATTTACTCCCTCCCGCGAAGACCCACGCACGAGCTCGACCTCGTCGAGCACGGCGCGGGCGACATGACCCTTGCTGGCTTGCGGCACAAGCCGCTCTCCAGACGCGCTGATAATCGTAACCTCGTTCTGCGCCGAGTCGAACCCGATGTCGCGCCGCGAGATGTCGTTCACGACGACGAGATCGAGTCGCTTGCGCTCGAGCTTCTGGCGGCCAGAGCTTGTGGCGCCGTCGCCGTGCTCGGCCGCAAATCCCACCAGTACCTGGCCGGGCCGGCGCACCTCGGCGACCGCCGCCAGCACGTCGATCGTCGGCTCGAGCTCGATCGACGGCACGCCGCGGTCCTTCTTCAGCTTTTGCTCGCTGGGCTGCGCGGGGCGAAAGTCGGCGACTGCCGCCGCCATCAGCAGCACATCGCACGACGGAAACTCCCGCTCGCATGCTGCCGCGAGCTCTCCTGCCGTCTGCACACGGATCACCCTGGTCCCGGGGAGATCGTCGAGCGCGACGTTTGCGGCGATCACGGTCACTTCGGCCCCCCGGCGGACGGCGTCGCTCGCCAGCGCGTAGCCCATCCTGCCAGAGGAGCGGTTGCCCATGTAGCGAACGCTGTCGATCGGCTCCCTGGTCCCTCCGGCGCTGACCAGCACCCGCACGCCGGCCAGCGACGCGGGACCCAGCATCGCCTCCCATGCCGACAGGAGCTCGACCGGCTCGGCGAGCCGGCCGATGCCGCGCTCGCCGTGAGACGCAAGGTTTCCTTCGCCGGGCGGGATGATGGTGATCCCGCGACCGGCGAGCAGCCCGAGGTTCGCCTGGGTGGCCCCGCTCGTGTACATCCGATGGTTCATCGCGGGGGCCACCGCGATCGGGCAGGAGGCTGCGAGGGCAGCGGTGCACAGGAGGTTGTCGGCGTGACCGTGGGCGAGCTTCGCGAGCGTGTTGGCGCTGGCGGGGGCGATCAGGTAGGCCTGCGCGCGTTCGACGAGCGCCAGGTGGCTGATCGGAGCTCGATCGGGAAGCGGCTCGCCCGGATACGCGCCGCGCGCGGGGTCGGCGTCGAACTCGCTGATCAGGACGGGCGCCCCGGTGATCGCCTCGAACGAGGCCTTGCCGACGAACCGCTCGCTCGTCGAAGTCTGGATCACGCGGACGGCGTGACCCGCGCTCACCGCCAGGCGCGCGGTCTCGACCGCCTTGTACGCCGCGATCCCACCGGTGACGCCAAGCAGCAGCCGGCCCATGGCAGCGGTCCTATCGGTATTGGTACTTAATCTTGCCCTGAGCTACTTCTTCGAGGGCGATCGTCAGGTAGTTCTTCGAGCGCGTGTCGACCATCGGAGGAGGAAACTCGTCGAACGTTCCCTCGCCGAGGTTGTGGTAGTAGGAGTTGATCTGACGGGCGCGCTTGGCGGCGACGATTACGCTCGCGTAGTCGGAGTCGACGTGCTCGAGCAGCTTGTCAATGCGTGGTGAGATCAAGTTGTCAGTCCATTCCTTTGGGTTACAGACAGGTTACTCGGCCCGGGCCAGCGCCTGGCGCACAACCGCCGCAAGCTCCTCGGTGGCGCGCTCAACCTCGTCGTTGACGATCACGTGTCGAAACTCATACTGCGCTTGCAGCTCGATTTCAGCGGTCCGCAAGCGCCGCTCCATCTCGGCCGGGGTGTCCGTGCCCCGGTGCAGGAGCCGTTCGCGCAGCGCCTCCGGCGACGGCGGGGCGATGAACACCGCGACCGCGTCGGGCAAGGCCTCACGCACCTGCCGGGCGCCCTGCACCTCGATCTCGAGCACGACGGGGCTCCCCTGCTCGAGCCGCCGGAGGACCTCGGAGCGCAGCGTCCCGTAGCGATTGCCTGAGTAGGTCGCGTGCTCGAGGAAGCCCCCGGCCCGCACCCGCTCCTCAAACTGCTCCGGCGTCAGAAAGTGGTAGTCGACTCCATCGCGCTCGCCTGGCCGTGGCCGTCGGGTCGTTGCCGAGACGGACAGCTCCAGCCCCGGGATGCGCTCGAATAGCCCGCGGATCAGGGTGCCCTTGCCGACGCCCGAGGGGCCGGTGATTACGAAAACCCGTACTGAGGCCCCCTCGCTCATCGTGCCGCGGACCGCCCTGGCGTGAGGGCGAGCAGCGGCGGCGCTGGATCAGCGCCGCCGCATTAGCGTGACCAGCTCGCGCCGCTGACGTTCCGAAAGTCCCCCGATCGTCTTGCTCGGGGAGATCCTGCACTGCGACAGGATCTTGTTGACCTTGACCCGGCCGTACTTCGGAACTGCAAGCAGGAGATCGAAGACCTTGGCGGTCTCGAGGTACTCCGGGGGTTCCAGCAGCAATTCGTGGATCGGCTGGCGCCCAGCTTTCAGGTCC
>CATPBV010000002.1 GCA_955652345.1 uncultured Solirubrobacteraceae bacterium
GACGCGCTCGAACGGCAGATCGAGCAGTGCTCGGAGGGCGGGAAGTGTGCGTTGCTCGTGCCAGGGGGTCGACCAGACCAACAGCTCGCCGTCAGGCGCGGTGAGCGCATCGGCGAACACCAGCGCCCGCTGCCGCGGCAGCCACAAGGGGGTCTCGTTCCGGCCCCGGCCGTCGTAAAGCGCCGTCAGGCCTCCGGGCAGCCGGCTTCCGGGTTCGATCGGCTCGAGCTCGGTTCTCGGAACATCGTTCGGGTTGAACAACCACGGTCCGAAGGCCCGCGCGCGGTATCGCCTGACGAATAGGTCCACGTCGCGGACATGGTCCGGCTTCAGGACGACGACCGCGGTCGGTGGATTGGCCTCGATCCGCTCCCAAGTCTCGGCCGAATCAGGAGACGGCGCGAGTGGGTCAAGGAGGACGACTTCCCCGTCCGATTCCACGCAGATGGAGGTGACGGGGCCGTGCCAGCCTTCCGCTCCAGGCTCGGCGGGATGATCGGTTCTCCAGAGCCAGAGCCCGTCGGTGACATCTCGAAGCTCGCCGGGCACGCGAGCATCGTAGAACCCGGGCGGCGCGGCCGGCGATCCCACCGATCGCTGGTGCGTTGTGCGCGCCGGACCGTGTCAGCTGCTCACGGTGAGCAGCACCTGAAAGCCATCTGGATCCTCGTAGGCCTGCGCATTCGCACGCCAATACGGATTCGCGGGGATCACCGGCGGCTGCCCGATGCGCTCGGCGACGACGTCCAGTTCGGCCTGGCTATCGAAATACAGGACGAGGAGCGATTCGGGATGCGGGTCCGGCGCGTGGTGGCCACCGCCAGCGGTCAGCTCGAGCTCAGTGCCCGTGCCGGGAATGTCGAGAAAAACCCCGTCGTATCCATCGTGATCCTGGAATCGGTGCACCTCGCGAAAGCCGACCCGGTCGCGGTAGAACGCAACGAGCTCATCGAGGCGATCGGTGTGGCGAGCAATCCGGAGCCTGATGGCGGCCATCATGAACCACTGAGCGCAGGGGTAGCTGCGCTCAGGGCGACGGCGGCGTTCAGGCCGCGTCCCTCGCCCGACGGAGCCGTCCCGCAAGCGAAAGGGCCTCATCGAGCGAGCCAAACCTGAGCTGTACCCGGTAGCCGGGTCCTCGTTCGGGGGTAACGCTGAGCTCGCAGCCAAGCGCGGCGCCCAGCTCGTCGGCAATCGCCGCCACCGCAGCCGCCTGGTCCGGATGCCAACGCGATCTCGGCCGCTCCGGCACGCTGCGTGGGCGCTCGGACGCTGCTGCCCGCGCGCGCGTCTCGAGCTCTCGGACTGACCAGCGACCCTGCGCGGCGGCGCGGGCGAGAAACCGCCGCTGAGCGTGATCGGGCGTCAGGAGGAGGGCCCGCCCGTGACCCTCGCTGAGCTCTCCACGTTCGATCTGCGCGAGTGCTTCGTCGGGCAGGTCCAGCAGGCGAATCAAGTTCGTCACGGCCACCCGGCTTCGCCCAACCCTGACGCCGACCTCCTCGCGGGTCAGCCCGAGCTCTTCGACGAGCGCGGCGCATGCTCTCGCCTCCTCAATCGGGTTCAGGTCTTCCCGCGCCATGTTCTCGACCAGTGCGAGCTCGAGCGACGCCGCATCATCGCGCCTTCGCACGATCGCCGGGATCGTGTCGAGCTGCGCGATCCGGGCCGCCCTCCAGCGCCGCTCGCCGGCGATCAGTTCGTAGCGCCCGCCGGCCAGCGCCTTGACGAGCACGGGCTGGAGCACGCCGCGATGGCGGATCGACTCGGCCAACGCCACCAGTGCCTCCTGGTCGAAGGAGTGGCGGGGCTGCTGCGGACTTGGCGCGATCAGCTCGACGGCGATCTGCCGGAATTCTTCGCGGTCGTCCAGCGGGGCGGCCGACAGGATCGCCGCGAGCCCGCGGCCCATGACCGCCGGTGTGTCAGCCACGGGCGGCCACTTCTCGCGCCAGTTCGAAGTAGGCATCCGCGCCGGCACAGTAACGGTCGTGGTGGATGACAGGTTTGCCGAAGCTCGGCGCCTCGCCGATGCGGACATTCCGGGGAATCACCGTGTCGAACACGAGCTCGGGGAAGTGCCGGCGGACGTCGCGCTCCACCTCTTGAGCAAGCCGGGTTCGACCGTCGTGCATCGTCAGCAGCATCCCGGCGACGGTCAGACGCGGGTTGAGCTCCTTCTGTATCAGCGACAGCGTGTCGAGGAGCCCTGCGAGGCCCTCGAGCGCGAAGTACTCGGCTTGGACTGGCACGATCACGCGATCGGCCGCCACCAGAGCGTTGACCGTGAGCGGCCCGAGCGACGGCGGGCAATCCAGGAGCGTGAATGCAAACCGCTCCCTGATGCCCGAGAGCGCCTCCCGAAGGCGCGTCTCAGAGCCCGCGATCCGCGGCAGCTCCACCGCCGCCGCCGCCAGATCTGGACCAGCGGGCGCGATCGACAGTCGCGGGATCTCCGTTAGCCGGATCACTTCGGCCAACGGTGTGCCGCCAACCAGAACTTCGTATACCGACCTCGACGACTGCTTGCCGATTCCGAGCCCCAGCGTCGCGTTTGCCTGCGGATCGACGTCGACAACGAGCGTTTCGTAGCCGGCCTCAGCGACGCACGCAGCGAGGTTGACGGCGGTCGTGGTCTTCCCGACCCCGCCCTTCTGGTTTGCGATCGCGTACACGGTGCCCATCGCCCTCACCACGCTAGCGAGATGTCCGGTCAGACCGCGGCGACTCAGCCCCGGTCCACGCGCTCGCGTGAGGTCACTTTGGGACGGCCGTTCTGGCGCTGCCGAGCGGCCGTTTCAGCGCCACCCCGGGACGGCGCGGGAATCCGGCTGGTGTCTCGGCTGTCTTGAGCCAGACGTACAGGTGCCGGTGCCGAGCCTCCGGGTAAGGACGGACGGCCCGCACCTCGGCGAGATCGAGACCGAGATGCTGGGCGGCCAGCGCAGCCGCATGCTCCACTTCGGACGCCCGCTTCCCGCGCCACACCACGAGCGCTCCACCAATCCTCAGGAGCGGCGCGCCGTACTCGACCACGACCGGCAATGGCGCGACCGCGCGCGCCGTGACGAGGCCCATCCGGCCGATGCCGGCTCCCCAGGACTCGGCGCGCTCGCAGACGACATCGGCGTTGGCGACAGCGCACGCCGTCACAGCACGCTCGATGAAGTCGCACTTACGGCGGGAGCTCTCGAGCAGGGCGGCATGCAGTCCGGGGAGCGCGATCGCCAACGGCAGCCCAGGAAGGCCGGCGCCCGCTCCCAGGTCGGCAGCGCTCGTCGCCGACCTGACTTGGTGGATCTCGAGCGCCACCAGCGAGTCCGCGAGATGGTCGTCGATAACGCCTCGCCGGTCGCGGATCGCGGTTGGGGCCGCGTCGTCGGTGACCAGGAGCTCTAGAAGTACGTTGAGCTTCGCCGCTGCGTCCGCGGTGAGCTCGTAGCGGTCAGCCAGGGAGCGGACCGGCCCCTCGACTTGCCCTTGGAGGGCCGCGGGACCCGCGCGGCGATCCCGGCTACCCATGTTCGAGCTCGCGGAGGCGGCGCTGCTCGCGCGCGATGAAGCCCGCGTACCGTGTACACATGCCGCGGAATCGCTCGGCGGCGTGGCCATCGAGCGTGTCGGTTAGCTCGGCCTCGATCACCGGGAGAAGATCGCGAACCAGCATCGACCCGCGCGCCATCCATTGGAAGTACGAACGCCCGCCGTGGTGGTACGGCCCGTACAGCCGGCTCTCGGGGAACCGTTCCACCAGCCACCGGAACAGGGCCTCGTGGCGCACGTGCATCCGGAGCGTCACCTGCGGCTGTTTCCCATCGCCGCCGAAGGACCCCTCGCCGACCAGGAGGCCCACCACGACGCCGCGCTCGAAATCAGAAAGCTCCCTCACGAACTCCGCCGCTCGTGATTGTTTCACCGTCGAGAAAAACGTGAAACACGGGGCGGTGGCAGCTCCAGTACTCGTTAAGCAAGGCTGGGACGCGTCCCGGGCGAAGGGAGGCGGCGCGCGGGGGGGTCCTGCCCTGGCTACGTGCTTGACTTTCCTAGTGGGAAAGTATACGCTGACTTTCCCGCTAGGAAAGTGAAGGAGTTATGGAACCTAGAGTCACATCTCTCGAAGCTCGCGCCGCGCTCGACGCGGCCGATCGGAGTCGCCTGCGAGTTATCAACGAGATCGACGTGCCGGCCTGGTACTGGTGGGGTTTGGCCGTCGGTTGGATCGGCCTCGGCTTCATCACCGACCTGAAGCATCCGTGGCTGACCGCCGCGGCGACCCTGGTGTTCGGCGCCGTGCAGGCCGGAGTCGCACCGCGGGTCGCGAGCGGCCGTCATCGCACGCGGAGTCTGAGCGTCAGGGCGGAGATCGCCGGTCGGCATACGGGACGACTCGTCATCCTCGCGGTCGCAGCACTCGGTGCTCTGACCGTCGCAGCGGCGCTCGCGGCCGGGGCCGATGACGCTCACCACCCCGTCACGATCGCAAGCATCTTCGTCGCGGTCACGATCGTCCTCGGCGGTCCGAGGCTTCTCGCCGCGATTCGGCGCCGAGCCCAGGGCGCATGAGCGAATCGCGGTTCGACGAGCTGATCCACGCAAGTACGCGTCTTTCGATCGTCGCCCTGCTCGCGGCTGCCGACTGGGCCGAGTTTGCCTTCCTTCGCGACCAGCTGAGGCTTTCGGACTCCGCGCTCTCCAAGCAGCTGTCGACGCTCGAAGCAGCCGGCTATGTCGACATCGAGCGCCCGGTAAGAGATCGTCGACGCCGGGTGCGGGCGAAGTTGACTCCGAGAGGCGAAGCTGCCTTCAGAGGACACGTCGCGGCGCTCCGTGAGATCGTCGCCACCGCCGACCCAGAACGTACCTACGCATCAACCGCTCGCCCCGAGTCCGAACTGGTTACCGGAACCGAAGCGACTGAGCAATCGCTTCTGATCAGCGCGGTCCCCCCGGCTTATAACCAAGGCTGGGGCGCGCCCCGGGTTAAGGGCGGCGGGAGGGGTTCCGGCCCCCGCACGCCTTGCTGTTCGATCCCCGGCGCCCGCGACAACAGTGGACAAACCCCGGCGTGCGGGGGTGGAACCCCTCCCGCCGACCCCTAATGGACCACAGGGGCAACGACCAGCCGACGCGACGGTTCGTCACCCTCGCTGTACGTCTCGACGTCGTGCCGAGCCTTAAGGTGCTCGTGGATGATCTTTCGGTCAAGCGCGTTCATCGCCTCGAGCGCAACGGGTCGCTGGTCGTGTATCGCAGCTTCAGCCGCCTGATCCGCAGTCGCGCGCAGAGCCACAGCCCGCCGCTCCCGATAGCCCGACGCGTCGACGACGACGCGCTTGCGGGACTCCGGGCCTCGGAACGCAAACCGGTAGGCCAGATGCTGGATCGCCTCGATCGTCTGGCCGTGGTGGCCGATCAGCAGGCCGAGATCGTCGCCGACGAACGTTCCGGTGATCCCCTCGTCGTCCTCTTGGATCTCAACCGCGGCCTCGACGCCGGCCTCGGTCGCTATTCGCTCGAGCATCTCGCGAACGCGGACGGCCCCCTCGGACATCACTGCTTCCACCTCTATCTCCGTCGGCCGGATCGTTTCTTCTTCTTGCGAGGTGGCGGAGGCGGGGGTCCACTGCGCTGGCCGCCTCCGGCGCTCACACCGGCCGGCTGCCGTGCGGGTCGCTCCTTCCCGCGCAGGAGTCCGGCCAACCCGCCGCCGAAGCCAGCTCCATTTCCGCCGCCCGACCCGCCGCCATCGCGACCAGAGCCTCCGCCGCCGCCGGCACCGCGCCCCGACCGGCCGCCTCCGCCGCCGCCAGCGGGGCCATCGGGCGCCGTCACCGGCGGGGGTCCGATGCGCTTACGAATGATGTACTGCTGAAGGATCGTCCAGGAGTTCGTGGTGATCCAGTAGACGAGCACCCCTGCCGGGAACTGAATGATGAAGATCACGAAGAACAGCGGCAGGAACAGCATCAGCATCCGCTGATTGCGCTCCATCGTGGGGGTCGACATCATCAGCGTCGAGGCGAGCTGTGTCCCGACGTAGAGGACGATCAGGACGATCAACGTCGCGCCAACGGCGTGATTCGTCAGATCCGAGATGAACAGGAAGCCGGCACCGTTGTTGGGCCCGCACGGCGCTGTCTGCGTGGTCGGGATGCCGTGGACGAGATGCGCGTGCTGATAGAGAAGCTGCGTGTGCGGGCAGATGTCCTTCCGCAACGTCGAGCGCAGCATGTAGAACAGCGAGATGAAGACCGGGATCTGGGCGGCGAGCGGGAGACATGACCCGAATGGGTTGATCTGGTTCTCCTTGTAGAACTTCATCATCTCCTGCTGCTGGCGCTGCTTGTCCTCCTTGTACTTGGCCTGCAGCGCCTTCAGCTCCGGCATGTGGCTCTGGAGCCTCTGCATCGAGTGGTACTGCTTGACCGTCAGCGGCACCAGCACCGCCCGCACCACCACGGTCAGCAGCACGATC
>CATPBV010000003.1 GCA_955652345.1 uncultured Solirubrobacteraceae bacterium
CGCACCTCCCAGCTGAACGTCGGCGGCAACATGGACTTCTACAACATGCTCGAGCGCGAGCGGCTGGAGTCAAAGAAGGTCTCGAAGACGAACGCCGTCACCTCGATCATGGGCCACGAGCTTCCGGCGCAGGACGTCTACATCGGACCGTCGGACTACGTGCCGTGGCTGACCGACCGCAAGTGGGCGCACATCCGCCTCGAGGGGCAGGCGTTCGGCGACGTGCCGCTCAACATCGAGCTGAAGCTCGAGGTGTGGGACTCGCCGAACTCGGCGGGGATCGTGATCGACGCCGTCCGCTGCTGCAAGCTTGCGCTCAACAACGGGCTGAGTGGGCAGCTCGACGGCCCGAGCTCCTACCTGATGAAGTCGCCGATGCACCAGCGCCCGGACGCCGAGGCGCGCGAGCTGACCGATAAGTTCATCGCCAAGTACGCCCATAAGCCGCTGCGCTCTGGGCGAAGCACCAGGGCAGCTAAGGCCATAGCGACGTAGCAGAGCGCCTGGCGATCGCCGTCACGTGCCGGCTGGGACCCGTAGGCACGGAGGGCCGACGATGCCGGGATGGATCCCGTTCGCAGTCGTCGAGCCGCCAGCGAACGGATCGAACGCGCCGTCGAGCACCGTCGGCGCGACCAACTGCGCGCCGGCCTGACCCGTGATCGCCACCTCCGTCATCCCGGGCGCGAGGGACAGCCGCTCGCTGATCGCACCGGCCACTCCCCGGACTTGCACCGTCGTCGCGGGACCCTGAGGCGGCGTGACCGCAAGCCCCAGCTGCCCGGCACCGCTCAGCTGGCCGGTCAGCGTCGCCGTGTGCGCAGCGGGGTGGGGATTGAAGATCGACAGGCGGCCGGGGGCGCAGGTCAGCCGCAGGGGATGCAACACGGCAACCTGTAAGGCCTCCATCTGCGCCGCCGAGTGGGTGGCCTGCAGACTCTGCCTGTAGGGGCGCAGATCGTAGAACACGAACTCGCGGTCGTTGCTGAGCGCGCCGCCCTCGTGAAGCGTCCGCGCGATCACGCTGCTGATGCCCGCCAAGAGCGATCGCGAGTAGGCGTGCTGGTCGATCACGGCCGCCTGGAGCCCGGCCGCGGCGGCGCCCGCGAGGATCAGATCCAGCGGTTTGGCGGCAAGCTGCGCCGCCCAATCCTGGACTCGACCCTTCATCGCGCCGTAGCTCCAGCGCAGGCGCGCGGAATGTATGTACAGGCGCCCTGGCTCGTACTCGAAATTGAACTCGGGGTTGTACGGATCGGTCTGGCCGACCCCGAAGTTCGGCTGGTAGCCCTCGGGGAACGGAACGTAGGGCAGCTCCAGGACCGCCGACTGCGGTGCGAGCGTGTGCTCGATCCCGCGCACGAACAGCGCGTCGCTGCGGTACTCCTGAGCGTCGGTCCTATATGAAGGGACGTAGTACGTGCTCGTCTGCTCGTACACCGAGAACAGCAGGACGACCGCGAGCAGGCCCCCGTATAGCCAGGCTCCCCCGCGGCGACCCAACAGGGGCTGGCGCGCCGCGTCGAGGAGCAGTGCCACGGCAAGGAGTGCGAAGAACGCGATCAGCACCGAAAACCGGTTCCAGGCACGGATGTCCCCGCTCACGAACACCCTGACGAGGCTCGAGAGACCTCCGGTGGCGCCGAACAGGATCGAGATCGCCACGCCCGCGGCGGCGACGCGGCTGACCCGGCTGACCCGAACCAGCCATGGCGCGCCCACGCACGCGGCTATCCCCACCAGGACGAGCCACGCGAGCCCGACGGTGCCAACCGTTCCGGGGGACTCGTAGCACTGCTCGCAGTAACCCCTCGGCGGCGTACGCACGGCATAGGTGCGCGTGATCGCGCGCAGCGGGGCGACGCGATCCTGCAGCGGCGGCAGCACGAGATAGGCGATCGAGAGCGAAAGGCTGTCGCCTTCGCTCGCACTCCGGGTCACGATCGGATTCGACCCGTGCTGCGACTGATAGATCAGCGTCGGCGCCAGGTTCACCCCCAGGATCACCACGATCAGGACCACGGCGGCTATCCCGGACAGGGCAGCGCCGCGGACGCGCCGCGCCACGAGCGCGAGGATCACGCCCCCGGTCAGCAGCACCACGGCAAAGGTCGCGTAGTAGATCCCCGTCGAGCCGATGACCAGGCAGATCAGGACGGACTCCGCCGTCCGCCTGGTTACCCAGCGTCTCCAGCCGCGCGCGGCGGGTCCGAGCTCGAACAGGCGCTCCCCGAGAGCGACGCGGATGTACAGATGGGCGGCGAGAGGGAGCGCGTAATAGGCCGACAGGAAGAGGTGAGAGTCACTGCGAAAGAAGTGATACGGCAGCACGGCGAAGATCGAGGAGCACACCGCCGCGCTCGCGATCGACACGTGGCACCTGCGCATGGCGAAGTACGCCGCCACCCCAGTTAGCGGGAAGGTGAGTAGGAAGAACAGGTTGGCGACGGTGCCCGGCTGCGGCCAGATCAGCGCCAGCAGTTTGATCACCAGCAGGTTGAGGTTGTCGGCGCTCTGAGGGAAGTCGTAGAGCTGCTGACCGAACGGAGCGCCGAGGCTGTGATTGGTGAGAAACCAGCCGTGATCGATGACGCTCTTGATCAGCAGCAGGTAGAACTTCGTGTCATCGATGATCGAGTAGCGGAACGGGACGGTTAGATCCGCGCGCCACAGTCGCAGGACCACGACGGCGCCGAACAACGTCAGCAACGCCGTGGCGAATCCGCCCAACGCCCCGGCGTGAAGCCAGCGGTGTGCGCGGACGGCCTCCGTCGCCGCGGGTAGGCCGTTGGGGCGAAGTCGCCTGGAGCGGGTAGGGAGGAGCGATCGCATCGCCTGGGGCCTTCGAGGACGGCCCGAGACTACCTTTCCAGGTTCTTCTCTCGTGAGGACGAGGCCATGTAGACAGTGGCTGGTCCAGATGCCGTCCACATAGATAATCGCCTAACGTTGCGTTTGGATGAGCATCGCTCGCGCCGACGACATCGCAAGCGCGCCGGGACCTTCTCGCTTGGCGCTGGCCCGCACGGTTGCTGTACGCCCAAAGCGCCTGCCGTGGACGTTGGTCCTAGGCGCCCTGTCGCTCGTCCTCGCGGCGGCGTCCCTCCTTTTGCCCTCTACCCCCAGCTACGACCCGTGGGCATGGATCATCTGGGGACGGGAGATCATCCACCTGGACCTGGTCACCAGCGGCGGACCGACGTGGAAGCCGCTGCCGATGATCTTCACGACGCTGTTCGCACCGTTCGGCTCTGCCGCACCCGCGCTGTGGTTGCTTGTGGCTCGCGCCGGCGGAATCATGGCGATCTTCCTGACCTTCAGGCTCGCGTTCAGGCTGGCGCGAGCGGCTACGGGGGCGCACGGATTCCCGCCCAAGTCAAAGGCTGGCCTCTCTACGTCGGTCATTGACACCGTCCCGGCGTTGCTGGCCGGGACGATCGCCGCGGCGAGCATCTTCGCCCTCGCCAGTTACGTGTACGACATTTCGCTCGGCTACTCCGAAGGTCTGCTGGTGTCCTTGACGCTGCTTGCGATCCTCCGCTACCTAGACGGCGCACCCATCCAAGCGTTCGTGCTCGGCTTCGGGGCCTCGCTGGACCGCCCCGAGGTCTGGCCGTTCCTCGGGCTGTACGCGGTGCACTTGTGGCGTCGCGAGCCACGCGCCCGCAAGCTGATCGTCCTGCTTTTCGCGCTCATCCCGCCGCTGTGGCTACTGCCGGACCTGTTGGGCTCGGGCTCTTTGATCCGCGGAGTGAAATATGCGATTTACCCACGGGGCCCGGCGACCGCGCACTGTCCGTTCTGTGCGGAGATCACCACGAATGCCTGGCCACTGGTGACGCCCCCGGTCAGGATTGGCATCTTGCTCCTCCTGGCACCGCTCGTAGCCTCATTCGCTGGCGTAATTGGTAAGCGCCGGCGACGCGTTGGCCATACCGGAACGGGGTTCCTGCGCTCATACCGGCGCATCCTCGTTCTATTCGTGATCGGAGTCGCGTTCTTGCTGGAGGACGCACTCCTCACCGAGGCGGGGTCCTCGGGTAACACCCGCTATCTGTTTCTCGCCGTGTCCATTTTGATCGTTGTCGCGGCCGTCGGATGGGCGGGTGTCGTGAGCTGGCTGGGACACGTCCTGTTGCGGTTCACCAATCCTCTTGTGGGCGTCCTGTCGGCCGTCGTGCTTTCGGTGTCGGCATTTGTGGCGATCTCCCCGGGCTGGGGCTCGGGCTACAGCGGGTTTAGTTCCCTGACGTTCAGCGAGCTTCGCTATCAAGCGCAGCTCCGTAGAGAGCTGCCCGACGCGGTGCGGGACGCGGGTGGCGCTAGGTATTTGATCGCCTGCGGCATCATCCAGACCAACCCCGCGAATGCCGCGCTGCTGGCCTGGACGCTCGGCGTGAGGATCAAGACGTTGGAGACTACGCTTGGATCCCCGTATGGCGACGTGCTGATTCAAACGCGCGACGCCGCCACCGATCCGCTCGAACCGAATGTCCCATCCAACGGGCGCTACCACCTGGTCGCCAGCGTCCCCACGGTTCAGATCTTTTCCGACTGCAACTAGGCGACGCCGGACGAGCCCAGCCGCCCGCAGGAGCGTGACGCGAAGCCCAATAGACTGCGTCCGTGCCGCCCGCGGGTCGCCCGTCTGCTCGTCTTCCGGGCGATTCGTCATCCGGACTCGCGATCGCGCACGTGAGCCCGGTCGCTTGGGAGGTCCGCAGCGAGGTTGGCGACTATGTGGCCCGCGTCTCGGACGAGCTGGCCTCCCGCGGACACCGCGTCCTGATTATCGCGCCGTCGCAGTCGCCCGACCTGGTTC
>CATPBV010000004.1 GCA_955652345.1 uncultured Solirubrobacteraceae bacterium
GAGGTGGTACGGCCGCTGGTAGCCGAGCGCTGGTAGCCGGGGCCCGCTAGTCGGGCCCTGCTACCCAGCCCCTGAAGCGCGGCGGGCGGGGCCGGGTTAGCTGTATTCAGGCTCGCCGCGGCTTCCCCGGCCTTCGCGGGCGCCGGTATCAGTCCTGGTCGTCCCGGGACGGTCCGCGCTCCAACGTGCTCGAGTCGCGGCTGTCCGTCAGAAGGTCGAGTACGGCGGCCTCGATCCGCGTTCTGACCCGGTCGTCCGCCGGATCCATGTGGGGAATCCGCTCCAGCGCCGTAGCGATCGTCCACCCCGACAGATACCGGTCGAAGACGCGCGGATCGATGTATGCACGTCGAGCGACGGCCGGGGTGTTGCCGAGCACCGCGTCGTTGCTTCAGCGCGCGGACAAGCCCGAGCGAGCGGATCGACGATCGTCTGGACCCGCCGCACTCCTCCCTTGGCCGGGTAGTCGAACGCGACCGAGTCGCCGTTCACCGACACGTGCTGTTTCGAGATCGTGGCAAGCCCGACGCCGCCGCTCTCGTCGGCGTACTGCTCGCTGCCGATCCGGAACATGCCGACGTCCAGCAGCCGGACCGCGCATGCCAGAACCCGCTCCCGGCGGAGCTCGTCTCCGGCGCATCGGCTCGCATCCTGGCTCGTGTGCTCGCCATGTGCATGGGGATACCCGCCACTGGGCATACTGCGCCGATAGTGCCCGCTACTCGGTACACCTCCCCGATCGCCGAGACGCTCGCTCCCGACCTGCTCGAACGGTTCCTGCGCTATGTCCGGATCGACACGCAGTCGCGGCGTGATCGCACGTCCTCGCCGAGCACGCCGGGTCAGCTCGAGCTCGGCAGGCTCCTCGTCGCCGAGCTGCGCGGCGGCGGGATCGGCGACGCCCAGCTCGATGAAAACGGCTACGTGCTCGCGACGCTTCCAGGCAGCGAGGGTGCCGAGGACCTCGTGATCGGCCTGATCGCGCATGTCGATACCAGTCCTGACGCGCCCGGACATGGAGTGGAGCCGCTGGTCCATCGCCGATACGACGGCGGGGTGATCGAGCTCCCGCACGAAGGCGTCCGGCTCGATCCGGCGACGATGCCGGAGCTTCGTGGCAAGGATGGCCACGACCTCGTGACCAGCCGCGGCGACACGCTGCTCGGCGCCGACGACAAGGCGGGAGTGGCTGAGATCATGGCCGCGGTCGCCCACCTCTCCCGCAATCCGGACCTGCCGAGGCCCACCCTCCGGATCTGCTTCACCCCCGACGAGGAGATCGGCGAGGGGGCGACGCTGTTCGACATCGAGCGGTTTGGCGCGATGTGTGCCTACACGCTCGACGGCTCGGACCTCGGCGAGCTCCAGGACGAGTCATTCAGCGCGGTCGAGGCGATTCTCACCGTTGAGGGCATCGACATCCATCCCGGTCTGGCTACCGGGAAGCTCGTGAACGCTCTGCGGCTCGCTGCTCGGATCGTCGCCGCTCTTCCCGAGGGCCTAACCCCGGAGGCGACGGCCGACCGGGAGGGCTTCATCCATCCGTATGAGCTCCAAGGGACGGCGCGACGGGCCACGATCAGGGCGATCCTCCGTGACTTCGACGATGACCGGCTCGAGCAGCACATCTCTCTGCTTCGCGCCACAGCCGAGGACGTGGTCGCGACGGAACCTCGCGCGCGCCTACGGATCGACGTGCGCGAGCAGTACCACAACATGCGCCGGTACCTCGACTCGGTGCCCTACGTAGCTGCCGCGGCCGAGGCCGCGATCCGCGCCGAGGGAATCGAGCCGCTGCGCCGACCGATCCGTGGCGGCACGGATGGCTCGCGGCTCAGCGAGATGGGGCTGCCGACTCCGAACATCTTCACCGGCGGCCACGAGTACCACTCGGTGCGCGAATGGGCATCGCTTCAGGAGATGGCGGCCGCCGCGGCCACGGTCGTGCGGCTCGCCGAGGTGTGGACGCGGCCCGAAGTGCGGGCGGCGGCCATGTCTGAAGCGGGCGCCTGAGCACCTCCTTGTAGGCTGCCGGTCGTGTCTCGATTCTCCGGCTGCCTCGCATCGGTCGATGGCGAGATCATGCTCGCCTCGGCGGCGACGATCCCCGCCACCGACGAGGGATTGCTTCGGGGCGACGGAGTGTTCGAGGTGGTTCGGATCTACGACGGGAGGCCGTTCGCGTTCGAGGAGCATCTGGCGCGGATGGAGCGCTCGGCGTCGAACCTGCGGCTGCCCTTGGATCTCGAGGCGGTGCGTGCCGATGGCCACCGTCTGCTCGCACATGCCGGCACCGGGCCGGATCACGAGGTGCTGCGGATCGTCGTGACGCGCGGTGGACGGCGTCTGCTCCTTACGGAGCCGATGCCGCGGGCCCCGGAGGTGGTCCGCCTCGGAACGATCACCTATGCCCCCACCCGGGTGCTCGATGGCGTGAAGTCGCTGTCGTACGCCGCCAATATGCTCGCGAGCCGCCTCGCCCGCGAGCACGGCTTCGACGAGGCGCTGCTGGTCACACCGCACGGGCGCGTGCTCGAGGCGCCGACCAGCTCGATCTTCTGGATCAAGGACGGCAGCGTTCGCACTCCACCGCTCGACGAGCACATCCTCGCGTCGATCACCCGCCGGCTCGTGATTGAGGCGTCAGGGGCTGCCGAGCAGGCGTGCCCGCTCGAGGAGCTGCTCGCCGCCGACGAGGCGTTCATCGCCTCGACGGTTCGTGAGGTGCATCCCGTTGCAGCCGTCAACGAGCGGTCGTTCGATGCCCCTGGTCCGGTTACCGCTCGCATCGCCGCTGACGTCGGCGCCCGGATCAGATCGGAGCTGGACGGCGCTTGAGGGCTCGCCGGGGGCGATGGTGCCCGAGGGCTTGCCTCCGGCGGGCGCAATGAAGGTTCTCACGGTGATCGGAAACCGGCCGCAGTTCATCAAGGCGTCCGCGGTCTCGGGGCTCCTGCGCCGCGAGCACGCCGAGACTCTGGTGCACACCGGCCAGCACTACGACGATGAGCTGTCGGCGATCTTCTTCCGTGAGCTCGGGCTGCCCGCTCCCGACCGCGAGCTGGGGATCGGCGGCGGCTCGAACAGCTCGCAGACGGCGAGGATGCTGAGTGCGCTCGAGCCGGAGGTCGAACAGATCGATCCTGACGCGGTGCTCGTCTACGGCGACACAAATTCGACGCTCGCCGGGGCTCTCGCCGGTGCGCAGAGCGGGGTACCGGTCGCACACGTGGAGGCGGGAATGCGTTCGTTCGATCGCGCGATGCCCGAGGAGCTGAACCGGGTGGTGGCCGACCAGCTGAGTGAGCTGCTGCTGTGCTCCTCCGAGGAGGCGGTCTTCAATCTCCGCCGTGAGGGACTGGGGGATCGCGCCGAGCTGGTCGGAGACGTGATGGTCGACGTGGCGCTGGCCGTGCAGCCACAGGCCCGGGAGCGCTTGGATCTCGTGACCGCCCGCGGACTCGAGCCGGGAGGGTACGTGCTCGTCACCGCGCACCGCGCGGGCACGGTGGACGATCGCCACCGCCTGGGGATGCTGGTCGAATTGCTCTCAGCGATCCCGATGCCCGCGATCCTGCCGCTGCATCCGCGGACCCGGGCGCGGCTCGAGGCTGCTGGACTGCTGGACCACATGGTCCGGGAAGCCGGGGCGCTGGTGCTCACAGAGCCGCTCGGTTACTTCGAGCTGGCAGCGCTGCTCTGCAACGCACATGCGGTGATGACGGACTCCGGCGGCCTGCAGAAGGAGGCATACATGGCCGGGGTGCCGTGCATCACGCTTCGGCCCAACACCGAATGGGTCGAAACGGTGGATGCCGGGTGGAATGTCCTGGTCGACCTCGACCCGGCGGCGGCGATCGGCGCTCTCCGTCGCGAGCCCCCCAGCCAGCATCCTGAGCTGTATGGCGACGGGCACGCCGGGGAGCGTGCCGTGAGCGCGCTTACACTGCGCCTCGGATGAGCGAGGATCTGTGAGCGCTGGACGCGTGCGGATCGCGGTGGCGGGGCTGGGCTACTGGGGGCCGAACTTGGCCCGCAACTTCAGCTCGATCGAGGGCTGCGAGCTGGCCTGGATCTGCGACGCCGATCCGCAAGCGCTCGAGCGCGCCGGTGGCCGCTTCCCCGGGGCGCGGCTGACCGACGATCTCCAGGAGGTGCTGGATGATCCGGTGCTCGACGCGGTCGTGCTTGCGACGCCCGTCGCGACGCACGCCCAGCTCGCGGTGCGCGCGCTCGAAGCGGGGAAGCACTGCTTCGTCGAGAAGCCGCTCGCGCAGTCGGTGCTCGATGCGGAGCGCGCCGTGGCCGCCGCCGACTCGAGCGGCCGGGTGCTGATGGTGGGCCACCTGCTCGAGTATCACCCGGGCGTCCACAAGCTGAAAGAGCTGACCGACTCCGGCGAGCTCGGCGATGAGATCTATTACATCTACGGGAACCGCCTGAATCTCGGCAAGGTGCGGGCCGACGAGAACGCTCTGTGGAGCCTCGGGGCGCACGACGTCTCGGTCGTCCTGCGCCTGGCCGGCGAGGAGCCGGTCGAGGTGGTTGCCCACGGCGAGGCATACCTGCGCGAGGGCGTTCAAGACGTGGTGTTCTGCTTCCTGCGCTTCCCCTCAGGCCTGTGCGCGCACCTCCATCTGTCATGGCTCGACCCCCACAAGGAGCGCCGTTTCACGGTGGTGGGCTCGCGGCGAATGGCCACGTTCGACGACATGGCGCTGGAGGGCAAGCTCACGGTCTACGACAAGGGCCTCGATGAGGACGCTCGGGGCTACGGCGAGTACATCACCCGCAGCGGAGACATCTTCTGCCCGCAGATCCCGAACATCGAGCCGCTCCGTGTCGAGTGCGAGCATTTCGTCGAGTGCATCCGCAGCGGGCACTCGCCGCGCTCGGACGGCCACAGTGGGGTCCGCGTCGTGCGGGTGCTCGAAGCGCTCCAGCGCTCCCTCGACGCGAAGCTCTCTCGCTCAGCCGGCGCGGTATGAGGGGGCAGGAAGGGGTCGCCGACGGGGCTCACGTCGACGCGGGAGCGGAGCTCGAGGAGGGCGTCGCCGTGGCGCCGGGGGCTGTGATCGAGGACGGCGTGCGGATCGGCGCCGGGACGGTGGTCGGGCCCGGCGCGGTGATCCACCGGGGCACCGTGCTCGGAGAGAGTTGCGTGGTTGAGGCCGGCGCGGTGCTCGGCAAGCGACCGAGGCTGCGCCGGCAGTCCCGAGCGCCAAGAAACGAGCCCGGCCCGCTGGAGGTCGACTCGGGCGCCACGATCTGCGCCGCCGCGGTGATATATGCCGGCGCGCGAATCGGAGCCGGGGCGATCATCGGCGACCAAGCGCATGTGCGCGAGCGCGCGACGATCGGCGCCGAGTCGGTCGTGGGGCGTGGTTCGTCGATCGAGTTTGGCGTGCAGGTCGGTGACCGGGTGCTGATTCAGAGCGACGCATACGTGACCGCCGGAGCGGTGGTCGAGGACGATGTGTTCATCGGGCCGGGCGTGCAGACGACCAACGACGACACGATGAGCCGCCACGCGCACGACATGCCCCTGCGCGGTCCGGTGTTCAGGCGGGGGTGCCGGGTCGGCGGTGGATCCGTGCTCGTGCCAGGGGTCCAGATCGGGGCGGAGGCGTTCGTCGCGGCGGGCGCGGTGGTGACGCGCGACGTGGGCGCGCGCGAGGTTGTGATGGGGGTGCCCGCGCGAGTGGTGCGTCGAGTTCCCGACGAAGACCTCCTCGAGCGCTGGCGCTGAGGTCCGCGGTCCGGGGCTGACGCTCTCTGGCGCGCGTCCGCCGGGCTCTGGGCTACCGAGCGGCTGCCGGGGTGGGGCTCCCCGAATTCCCGGCCACGAGCGACTCGCTCGCCTGCGTCCAGATCACCTCTTCGCGTCCGGGCCCGACGCCGATCAGGGCGATCGGGACGCGCGCGGACTCGGCGAGGAACTGCAGGTACTCCCGAGCCGCCAGTGGCAGGTCCGACTCGTCGCGGCATTCGCGCAGGTCCTCCGGCCAGCCTGACATCTCCTCGTACTCGCCGGTGGCGTGGTGGAGGACGGTCTGGTGATAGGGGAAGTCGTCGAACCTGGCGCCCTCTGCGCCTCGGTAGTGCGTGCACACCCTCAGCCGATCAAATCCGGACAGGACGTCGAGCTTCATCAGCGCGAGTGCCGTAAGCGAGTTGATCCGCGCCGCGTAGCGCAGGGCGACGAGGTCGAGCCAGCCGACGCGCCGTGCGCGCCCCGTCGTCGTCCCGTACTCGCCGCCTCGCTCGCGGATCTCGTCGGCCATCCCTCCGTCGAGCTCGGTCGGAAACGGTCCTGCACCAACCCTCGTGCTGTACGCCTTGGTGACGCCCCATACCTCATCGATGTCCTTCGGGCCGACCCCGGCGCCGATACAGGCGGCGCCGGCCACCGGATTCGACGAGGTGACGAACGGATACGTCCCGTGGTCGATGTCGAGCAGGGCCCCCTGCGCTCCTTCGAACAGGACCCGCCGGCCGCGGTCCAGCTGCTCGTGGACGAGCCGAATCGTGTCGGCGATGTAGGGCTCGAGCCGGTGACCGTAGGTCAGGTACTCCTCGGTCATCGTCTGCAGATCGAGTCGCGGATCCTTGGCATATGGCCGCAGTGACAGCCGCTTGGGCTCGAGCGCGGCAATGATCTTCTTCTTCAGGATCTTCTCGTCGAGCAGGTCCTGCACGCGGATCCCCAGCCGGGCCGCCTTGTCGGCGTAGCAAGGGCCGATTCCCCGGCGTGTCGTGCCGATCTGAAGCTGGCCGAGCTTCGCCTCGCCGGCGTGATCGAGCATCAGGTGGTAGGGCATGATCAGATGGGCGTTCGCCGAGATCCGGAGCCGCTCGGGTGTCGTGGCGATGTTGCGCGCTCGCAGCTCCTCGAGCTCTTCGATGAGGACCTTCGGATCGATCACGACGCCGTTGCCGATCACGCAGATCGTGTCGCCGTGCAGGATCCCTGACGGAATCAAGTGGAGCTTCCAGGATGTGCCGTTGCGAACGATCGTGTGGCCGGCGTTGTTTCCACCCTGGAAGCGCACGACCGCGTCAGCCTGCTCAGCGAGCAGGTCGGTGACCTTCCCCTTGCCCTCATCGCCCCACTGGGCGCCGACGATCACGATTCCCGGCATCGCGGCCCAGTGTACGCAGCGCTCGGGCGGAGCTCGCATCGCTGCGCGCCGAGAAAGCGCTGCGGGATGTCGTTTTCTCTACAGCCCCGATGCGGGTAGGTTTGTCGTCGTGCCGTCAGAGGAGGAGACCGACCAGCTTCGGGAAGCGCAGCGCGTTCGGGAGGAGGCCGAGGAGAAGCTGGCGCGCTCCTCGCCGGACGAACAAGAGGCCGCCCAGCACAGGCGCCGGGCGGAGAAGTCCCGCTACCTGCGCAGCAAGCTCGACGAGCGGGCCGATTCCGAGCGCGACACGAGACGCTGACCCGGGTCGAGAGGACCTAACGCGGACCATCGCACCCGTTCCGTGACCGCAACAGGGACCCTGGTCTGATCCAGCGGCCGCGTCAGCTCGGAATCGTTGGAGCACGCCTGCTCAGCGGCCGTGAGCGTGGTCCTCCTGAATCGTGTTGCCGCCGTCGACGATCAGCGAGTGTCCCGTGATGTAGCTGGCGGCAGGACTGGCCAAGAAGCCGATCGCCGCGGCTACCTCCTCCGTGCGTCCGGGACGTCCCACTGGGGTGAACTCCCCGCTGCGGCGCTCGTCCTCTGTGCTCGAGCCGGTCGCGATCCAACCGGGCGCGACGCTGTTCACGGTGATCGCTCGCGGCCCGAGCTCGAGCGCGAGGGTTCGCATCAGCCCGTCGAGCCCTGCCTTGGCGGCGGCGTACGCGCTCGACCCCGCGTTGGCCACGACTGGCCCGGTGACCGACGAGACGAAGACGATCCGCCCCCACCCGCGTTCGCGCATGTGCCCGACGACTTCTCTCGTGACGTTGAAGGCGGTCGTCAACGACGTCGTCAGCTGGCGATCCCACGCTTGCGGGTCGACAGCATGGAGCTCGCCGTCGCCGATCTGCACGCCCATCTGGGCCATCCCCGCGTTGTTCACGAGCACTTCGATCGCCCCGAGCTCGTCGGTTACGCTCGCGACGAGCGCCGAAACCTGGGCGCGGTCGGTCAGGTCGGCGACGAAGGCCGCGACGACGGCGCCGTCTGCTCGGAGCTCCGCGGCGCGCTCCTGAATGCGGGCAGTGGTCGACGTGATCGCGACCTTCG
Source organism: uncultured Solirubrobacteraceae bacterium (assembly GCA_955652345.1). Classification (GTDB taxonomy): domain Bacteria; phylum Actinomycetota; class Thermoleophilia; order Solirubrobacterales; family Solirubrobacteraceae; genus Palsa-465. The sequence goes on from CATPBV010000004.1 coordinate 8,238, forward strand.
CGCCCATTGCGACTAGCTCTCGCGCCGCGGCGAAGCCGATCCCGCTACCGCTTCCCGCGCCGGTCACGAGCGCCGTGCGCCCACGTAGCGGCAGGTGCCGATCCGCGTCGGATGTATGGCTCATCGTTCTGGCGAAATCATCCGTCTGCTGCCTGCCCTCGGTCGTCCTTACGCGATGATCGACTCGCGCCGCACGGGCTGATCAACCGGCCCGGTTATGCCGTCCGCAGGTCCATGCGCCGGTCGTGTCCCAGTAAGGGCAGCTCGTCGCACATCTCGGTCAGGCGCGACACAGTCCGCTCGGTGATCTGCTCGCAGAGCGCCTCGCGGTCGAGGATGTTGGTCGTGATCACGATCGACCGCCCATCCTCGTACCGGGCGTTGACGATCGAGTAGAGCTCCTCCAGGACCCAGTCGGTGGTGCGCTCGGCGCCGACGTCGTCGATGTGGAGGAGGTCGACCGCGGTCAGGCGGTCGAGCAGGTGGACGTGGGAGCGGTCGGCCCGGTGTGTTTCGCGGATTTCGTTCAGCAGCCGCGGCAGCGAGTAGATCGCGACCGAACGGCCGGCTTGAAGTGCCGCTTTCGAGACGAGCATCGCGAGCGTGGTCTTGCCCGTTCCGACGGGACCCATGAACCACAGACCCCTCCCGGCGTTGAGCTTCTCGTCGATCGTCTGGGCGAAGCGACGGGTCGCGGCGACGATCGCCGGATCCATGTCGGTGACCGGGGGTCGCTCGAATGCGACGTCTCGGTAGCGCCTGGGGATCACTGCCGACAGGCTCCGCGCTTTCGCGAGGGCGACCTGCTGCGGACGGCACTGGCAGTTGTAGGCCGTGTTGCTCGCCTCGTCGAACAGGAAGCCCGACCCGTCGCAGAGGCCGAGTAGGCACCGCGCGCTCACGGCGTCGCTCCCCCGCTCCGCGCCGATCCGCGCCGTGCCGGCGCTCGACTGGTCATGCCGCGAACCGATCGCCGGCGTAGTTCATGAACTTCGGGTACTCCTTCTGGAACGTCAGAATCACGTCGCCGACCGGCCCGTTGCGGTGCTTCGCGATGAGGATGTCGGCCTCGCCCGGTCGCTCGGACTCTTCCTTGGAGTAGTACTCCTCGCGGTAGATGAACATCACCAAATCTGCGTCCTGCTCTATTTGACCGGATTCTCGTAAATCGGAGAGGATGGGTTTCTTCTCGCCGCCACGCTGCTCGACGGCGCGGCTCAGCTGCGAAATCGCGATCACCGGGACGTCGAGTTCGCGGGCGAGGCCCTTCAGCCCCCTCGAGATCTGACCGACCTGCTCGACGCGGCTCTCGACCCTGCCCTCGTGTCGCATCAGCTGGAGATAGTCGACGATGATCAGACCGAGCCCTCCCTCGACCTGGTGGTGCAGGCGCCGCGACTTGGCACGCACTTCGAGCACGCCGGTATCGCTCGAATCGTCGATCCACAGAGGCGCGTCAGACAGGCGCTGACACGCCGCAAGGATCTTCTGCCACCGGCTCTCGGCAACGCGCCCCTTGCGCAGCTCGTCGCCGCGGATCCGAGCCTGCGAGGCGACGAACCGCTGGGCCAGCTCCGACTCGGACATCTCGAGCGAGAACAGGGCCACCGCATGCCCCGCCAGAACTGCGTTCTCGGCCATGTTCGTGACGAGTGCTGACTTGCCCATGGAGGGGCGCGCGGCGATCACCACGAGATTGCCCGGCTGAAACCCTCCGGTCAGCTCGTCGAGGTCCTTGAAGCCCGACGGAGTGCCCGTCAGGGGCGTCTTGGCGATCGACAGACGATGGAGCTTGTCGGTCTCGTCGTGCAGGATGTCGTGGATCGGCCGGAACTTCTTCTGCCGGTCATCGTGTGCGACCTCGAGGACTGAGCGCTCGGCCTGCTCGACCAGCTCCTGCGCCGGGCCCTCGCGGCCGAGGACGCGTGCCTGGATGTCGTACGCGGTCATCAGCAGCGCGCGGAGCTGCGCGTTGTCGCGGACTATCCGCCCGTAATCCCGGGCATTGCCAGCCGCCGGCACCCACCCGGCGAGCTCGTCGATCGTGGCGGTGCCGCCGATCTCCTCGAGCTTGCCGCGCTGGCGCAGCGTCTCGGCCACCGTGAGGTGGTCGATCTTGCGGTCGGTCTCGTGCAGCTCGATCATCGCCGCGAACACGGCGCCGTGCTGCTCGCGGTAGAAGTGATCGGGACGCAGGTGCTCCTCGACCAGCAGCCCGTACAGGTGCCGGTCATCGAGCAACACCGCGCCCAGCACTGACTTCTCGGCCTCGAGATTGTGCGGCGGTGCGGCGAGACTCTGTACGGCGCTCATCGGGGCTCTCCGAGTCTAGGTTTGATGCAGGCGGCTAGATCCGATCCATCCCGCACGCTGCGGGGAGTTCCGCCGCGTGCGCTTGGCGGGGGCGACAAGAGTGCGACCTGGTGGATGCCGGGCTTCCAGAACGATGAGGGTGCGACTTCGTCGATACCTGCGCTTCCGGCGCGACGAGGGTGCGACCTCGAGCTTGCCGGGCTTCCGGCGCGACGAGGGTGTCGGCCCGTGGACGCTTGCGGCTCCGGCGCTCCCGTCCCGCGATCTCGGACGAGCCGCGCGCGTCCGCGGGATGACACCTCGGAGCTAAGCCGCAACAATCATGGTCTTGATCGTCGCCATCACGTCGTCGGCGACTTCGACCACGACCATGTACGTGCCGGTATGGCGGATCGGCTCCTCGAGGTGGATCTTGCGGCGGTCGAGCTTGATCCCCCGCGCATCGCGGATCGCGTCAGCGATGTCCTGGGGCGTCACGGACCCGAACAGGCGGCCGTCGTCGCCAGCCTGCTGGGCGATCGTGAGCACGGTGCGCCCGAGCACGGCGGCGTTCTCACGCGAGCGCTCAGTGGCTTCCTGCTCCGCCCGCTCGGCGGCTTCCATTCGGCGCTTGGCGGCCTCGATCGATCCCGCGGTCGCCGGCGTGGCGAGCTTGCGCGGGACGAGGTAGTTCCGAAGGTAGCCGGCGGACACGTCGACCACGGTCCCTCGCTGCCCCAGCGTCTCGACGTCTTCGAGCAGGATCGCCTGCGGCACGGTTCGTCCCGGTTCAGCGATCGCGATTGCGGTCGCGGTCTCGGTCGCGATCTCGATCGCCGCGGCCGCCCCCACTGGATTCGGCGACGTAGGGCAGGAGCGCGAGCTCTCGTGCCCGCTTGACAGCCCGCGCGACCTGATTCTGGTGTCGCCGGCACGCCCCGGTGATCCTGCGCGAGCGGATCTTGCCGCGGTCCGAGATGAACCTGCGCAGCGCGGAGATGTCCTTGTAGTCGACCTGCTCGACCTTGTCGCGGCAGTACGGGCAAGGCTTGCGCCGGCCCGATGAAGGCCCCGTTCTTCTGTCACGCCGGCGGACCGGCCTCCTACGCTGCTTTGCCAACCTCCATCACCTAGCTCTCTCTGTATCGAATCGCCGCCTCAGAACGGGATGTCGTCGTCAGCGACCCCGGCAGCGACTGGCGGCTCAAAGTCACCGGTATCGATCGGGACGTCGCTCTCCGTCGCGCGGACGCTGGCGGAGAAGCCGTTCCCGCTCCCGGCGTCATCACGCCCGCCCAGGAACTGCACGGAATCAGCGATGATATCGATCGACTGGCGCTTCTGTCCGTCCTTGTCGTCGTACTCGCTCCACTCGAGTCGGCCATCGATCGCGACCGGCCGTCCCTTCCGCAGGTACTGAGAGCAGCTTTCGGCTTGGCGGCCGAACACGGTCACGTTGAAGTAGTTGGGCTTCTCTTCCCATTCGCCGGTGGAACCGTTCTTGCGCCTGGTGTTGCACGCCACGCGAAGCTTGCAGACCGCCAGGCCACCGCCGGTCGAACGCAGCTCGGGGTCTCGTGTGAGATTCCCCGTCAGAACTACGCGGTTGATGTTCATGCTGAGGCTCCTTTCGAGGTTCGCTTGAAAGCCTGCGCCGAGTCTATGTGCGCCTCAGGCGGCAATCGGGGCTCTGGCCCGAAAATGGGCAGAATCGTTGCTGGTCGTCAGCTGAGCTGTTACAGGCCGCGACAAAGCCGTTGCAAATCCCGATCTGGGTCGATCCTCGGTGCACGCCGCGGGGGCGACTGGGCGTGCCACTCCTCGGCGGCCGCCGCAGGCGCGACCGGGAGCCGACCGGGGCTGGGTCAGCCCTCGTCGGGAGTCGCAGGCGCGACAGATGCCGCGACAGTGGCCGCGACGGGGGCGGCGACCGGGGCGACGACCGGCGGGGGCGACGACGGGGGCGCCGGGGTTCCGCGACGGACCTTGATCACCCGGAAACGCAGAACGGTGTCCGCGATCCTGAGGCTGTGGGAGAGCGACTCGAGCAGCGCCGGCGGACCGGTCAGCTGCAGCAGGTGGTACTCCGCCTCGCCCTCGTGCGCAATGTGATAGGTGAGCGGCCGCGTGCCCCACTGATCGTCCCGAATGACAGTCCCTCCGCCGGCGGCGATCGCCGACTTCACGTCGTCGAGGATCTTCGCGCGCTGCTCCTCGGGCGCGCTCGTCGTGAGCAGCATCATCAGGTCGTAGATCGGCGCGTCGTGTGCCATGGCGAAAGGGCCCGTCGGGCGGCGGCCGACTATAGCAACGGCGTCTTGGCCCTCTGGACGGCAATACTCCGAACCGATGAGCCTTCACCGAGGCCTGCCGGTGCTCGAGCTGCCCGACCACGACGCCTGGGAATCGTGGCTCCAGGCTAACCATGCTTCCTCCACCGGGCTATGGCTGCGACTCGCCAAGAAGGCGGCACCCGTCACGAGCGTCACGCACTCCGAGGCACTCGGGGAGGCGATCCGCTATGGCTGGATCGACGGGCAGCGGCTTGCGAGCGATGAGGACTCATACCTTCAACGCTTCACTCCGAGAGGGCCTCGCAGCCAGTGGTCGCAGATCAACCGCGACAAGGCGCTTACGCTGATCGCCGACGGGCGGATGACCGCCGCGGGCCTCGCCGCGGTCCGGGCCGCACAGCGAGACGGCCGCTGGGAGCGCGCGTACGAGCCACAGAGCCGGGCGAGCATTCCGCCCGACTTCCAGCGAGAGCTCGACGGCGACGCCGCCGCCAGGGAGTACTTCGAGACCCTCACGGGCTCGAGGCGCTACGCCTTCCTTTACCGGCTGCATCAGACCACGCGGCCGGAGGCCAGAGCCAAGCGGATCGCGGCATACATGGAACTGCTCAGCGCCCGAAAGACTCTCTAGCGCTGCTCGCCCTTGCGGCGGATGTCCGCCAGCTGCTCGTCGACCCAATCGCCAGGGTTGCGGGCGGTCACCGTCAACTTCAGTCCCTCATGACGCCGGCGGCGCTCCTGCGGATCCATCGTCAGGGCCGCATGGATCGAGTCCGCGAGCTCCTGGATGTCGAACGGGTTGACCGACAGCGCATACTCGCCAAGCTCCTCGTGGGCGCCGGTGTTCTCGGACAGAATCGAAACGCCCGCGTGCTCGTTGACCATCGGTCCCTCCTTGGCGACCAGGTTCATGCCGTCGAACATCGCGTTGACGATCAGCACGTCGTAGTGCTTGTAGGCGGCGACGGCCTCCTCGAGGTCATCACGAAGCTTGAGCTGAATTGGCATCCAGTCCGGCGAACCGTGGCGGTGGTTGACAACGGCCACGACGGCTTCGATCCGCTCCAGGTACTCCGAGTACTCGGGGACGTCGGTGCGCGAGGGCATCAGCTGAGCGATGAACGTCACGCGCTCGCGGAACTCGGGATGCTGCTCGAGGAACGTGTCGAATGCGCTGAAGCCGCGGAGCACGTTTTTGGAAAGGTCCGCGCGGTCGACCCTGAGGATCAGGTGCTCACGGCGGCGCCTCAGCAGCTCCTCCTCGAGCTCCCGGGTTCGGGGCCGCTGCGCGACGGCCTGCACCGCGCGGGAGTCAATCGGCAGTGGGTAGGCGCGAACCCACACCTCTCGTCCTCCGCACTGCACGACGCCGTTGTCGTGGTCGACGTCCAGATCCAGCAGGTCCTGACAGCACTGGAGGAAGTTACGACGGTAGGAGCGGGTGTGGAAACCGATGATGTCGTTGGACAGGATTCCGTCGTAGATCTCCTTACGGATCACGGTCGGCAATACGCGCCATGAGTCCGATTGGCTCCATGGGATGTGCACGAAATGGTGTAGGAAGACGTCCGGCCGCACGCCGCGGATCAAGCCCGGCAGCGTGTACAGGTGATAGTCGTTGACCATCACCACCGGGTTCTCGACGCCTTCGATCTCCTCGAGCACCGCGCGGGCGAGGTCCTCGTTGACGACGTTGTAGCCGAACTCGAACGCCTCGGTCTCGTTCCGCCGGATGTCCGGAGCGTTCGAGAGGTCCCACAGGTAATGCTGAATGAACCACAGCATCGGGTTGGCCATGATGTTGTAGAAGCGGTCGTAGGCGTCGGGGTCGGAGGCCACGAGCTTGACGAGGTAGTCGCCGCCCCCGGGTGCGGTCACGGAGAACGGGCGACCGCCGTTGCGTCCCGCCGCCTCCACGTCCTGCTCGGTCATCGCCGAGGCGATCCAGGTCACGTCGCGGTGTGAGGCAAGCCCGATCAGCGCCGTAACGAGGCCACCCGTCCCGCGCCTGATCTCACCGTCGGGGCCAAAGGTCACCGGGCCGCGATTGGAGACGAGTACGAGGGGAGACTCGGCCATCACACCTCGACGTACTCGAACAGCTCGAGCCAATCTCGTAGCAGCCGTGGCATCAGGAAGCGCCGCCGGACGGCCTCCTTGCCGGCGCGACCGAGCCTGTTGCCAAGCGCCGGATCGCCGAGAATCTCCAGTGCGCGTTGCGCGCACTGGTCAACCGTCGAGACCAGGAAGCCCGTCTCAGCGTCGGTGATCTGTAACGGAATCCCCCCTACGGCGCCCCCGATCACGGGGCGTGCCTTCCAGATCGCCTCGGTCACGGTAAGCCCGAATCCCTCGCGGGTCGACTTCTGGAGCACCACGTCAGAGTGCGACTGGAATGCGTTGACCTCAATCGCGCCGACGTTGTTCAGGTTGTTGAAGATGTGGATATCCGGGTCGCCGTCGGCGTGCGCGACCGTCGCGTTGAAGTAATCCCATCCCTCGGGATCATCGGTGGCCATCGAGCCGACCAGTGCCAACTGCACCTCCGGCATCTCGTCCGTCACCAGGCGATACGCGTCGATCACGCCCAGTGGATCCTTCCACGGGTCGAACCGTGACACTTGACACAGCAGCGGCCGGTCTATGTCGATCCCGAACTGCTGACAGATATAGACGGCGTCCTCCGGCGAGAAAGCCATGTTCTTCGGGGCCAGAGGATCGATCGCCGGCGGCACGATGTGGGCGGTTCCATCCATCCCGGCAGGGACATACTGCGACATGTGGAACACGGACGCGTCGTAGGGGTCTAGGTAAGGCCGCAGCCGCTCCAGTGTCGCGTGATTGGGGGTGGAGAGATCGATGTGACATCTCCATACCCACTTGCGTGCCTTCTCTAGCACGAGGGAGGCTAGCGCCGCGGGCTGGGGGTCATGGATGACGCAGACATCCCAGTCCGTGGAGAGCTCGCGCGCGTTGATCTCGTTGTACCTGAGCCAAGTCTGCCACTGCTCCTCGCTCAAGTCCTCATCGCTGCCCTGGAGCGCGTTGTGCATCAGCTTGGTGGCGTTGAAGAACTCCTCTCGGCCATAGATGACGTGCCACTCACAGGACAGGCCGGCGTCGACCATCAGCGGTACGAGCGTGCTGAGGATCTCGGACACGCCGCCACCGAACGACGTCGCCGAGACGTGCAGGACCCGCTTGCCGGCGAGACGCTCCGCTCGCTCGCGGATCTCGTCGACCAGCGGGCGACCGACGATGCTGGCGTAGTCGGCGAGGTGCTTCTGAGCTAATGCGACTGGCTGGAGCATGTTCTCTTGGTCACGGGCGGCGCAGGACGATACCGCTCGACCGGACCGGCGCAGCGCGCGGGGAGCGCGAGTGCTCTGGCGCGTATCGCCCGCGGACGTTCGATTCGGGCATCGATCTCGCGCACGAGCCTGACGCACCGTGCACGGTCACGTCGGGAGCTCGAGCGTGAACGTCGTGTGGCCGGACTTCGAGCTCACCGACAGACGCCCTGACATGCACTCCGCAAGCTCTGAGGCGATTGCCAGTCCGAGCCCGGACCCCTGCGCGTCATCGGCGGTGTAGAAGGGCTCGAAGATCCGTGGCAGGGCGTCTGGTTCGATCCCGCCGCCATCGTCGCGGACCTCCAGCCGGATATGCCCGTCTACGCGGGCCGCGGTGACGGCGATGCGGGTACCCGGCGGCGTGTGCGTGAGCGCATTGTCGATCAGGATCCGGAGGATCTGCGCCACCCGGACCGGATCGCAGAGCGCCTCGATGGTGCGCTGGGTGAACCGGAGCTCGAGATGCGAGTCATGCCCGGTGAGGGTCGGCTCGAATTCCCCCGACACCGATCTGGTCAACTCGCCGAGATCGACCTGCTCGGGTCGCAGCTCGAGCGTTCCCGATTCGAGCTGGGAGAGGTCGAGAAGGTTGACCGACAGCTTCCGGAGGCGCTCGACCTGAAGCTTCACCTGCTCCAGGAACCGCCGCCGCGTCTCGGGGTCGAGATCGTCGTCCTCGAGCAGCTCGACGAAACCGCCGAGCGAGAAGATCGGTGTGCGCAGCTCGTGCGAAGCGGTGGCGATGAACTTCTTGCGCGCCGACTCGAGCTGGCCCAACTGGTGCTGCATCTGGTTGAACGCGCGAGCGAGCTGCCCAAGCTCGTCGCTCGAGTCGACCTCGATCGGGCTCTCGAAATCGCCCGCCGCAACCTGTCCGACCGCCAGCTCGAGCCGCTTGACGCGGCGCTCGAGCGCTCGAGCCAGTACATACCCCCCGAGGAGCGCGAGCAGCAGCCCGATCGCTCCGGCCACCAGGGTCTCGTGACGGACTCTTCTTCCGGTCGCGATGATGTCCGTGACCGGGGCGGAGAAGACGATCACCGCTGCAACTCGCCCCTGATAGGTCACGGGCCAGGCAGCCTCGGCCACGGTCTGGCCGCGAGCGCTCTCGGTGGCAGTGGTTGGGATCGTCGAGCGAATGGCTTTCCGGGCAGCCGAGAAGGCAAGTGGTGTGGATGCAGCCAAGTTGCTCGAGTCCGCCAGGATTGAGAGATGCGCGGTTTGCCCGGCGTGCGGGACGAGGAGCAATGTGACCCGTGCCCCTGACTCGAGGCTCGCGGCATCGACCTCGCGACGAACCATCGAGATCGGCGCTGAGGACCCGGCTGCCGGCACGATCAGGCCGGCACCGCGCTCTGCCTGCGCCGCAAGCTCGTGGAGCCGGTCGCCGATCAGCCGGTCTTGCAGGCCCGGAGCCAGGTACATGTACAGAGCCCCGAACGCGACCAGGTTGATCGCAAAGAAGACCGCGGCCAGGCGGTTTCGCAGCGAGAGCCTCATGGTGTGCGAACGCTACGAGTCAGTGTCGCGGAACCTGTAGCCGACGCCGCGAACGGTGAACAGGTATTCCGGGTCCTTCGGCTCGCGCTCGAGCTTCTCGCGCAGGTGCCTGATGTGCACATCGATCGTCCGCGGGTCGCGGTAGGCGGAGTCTCCCCAGATTCGCGACAGGAGCATGTCGCGGGTGTACACGCGGCCGGGCGCACGCGCCAGCGCCGACAGGATCTCGAACTCCACGAACGTCAGCTGTGCCTCACGCCCCCGGGCGCGGACGGTGCGCTTCGGGAAGTCGATCCGCAGCTCGAGCACCTCCAGCGGCGCCTCGTCCGGGCCGGCCTGCATCGCCCTGCTCATCTCCGCTCGCCGGAGCGCGGCCTTGATCCGGCTCGAGAACTCCCGCACCGAGAAAGGCTTCGTGATGTAGTCGTCGGCGCCAAGCTCCAAGCCGACGACCTTGTCGATCTCCTCGGACTTCGCGGTCAGCATGATGATCGGCACGGAGCTGCGAGTGCGCAGTCTCCGGCACACCTCGAGGCCGTCGAGCCTCGGCAGCATCAGATCGAGAATCACGAGGTCGAACGGCTGCTCGTCGAAGCGCTCGAGCGCCTGCATGCCGTCAGTCGCCTGGACGACGTCGTAGCCCTCCTTGCGCAGCGGATATGAGAGCAGCGTCTGGATCGGCTGCTCATCATCAACGAGCAGGATGCGGGCCGGGCGATCCAAGCGGTTATCCATGAACGGTCCCCCTTCTCACGCCGACCGAAAGGTTAGAGGGAGGGGCGGGGCTAACCTCTGAGCGGGTGCTGAATCCGCGGATCTACCGTACGGGGCTGATCGCCGTCGCGATGGCGGTGATCGTGTTCGCGTTCTCGCTGTCTCACGCGCCGGGGCCGCTCGTGACGAGTCTGGTGCCCGACGCCTTCAACCCCAGCGGCCAAGGCAACCCGGCGTACACGAACATGCTCTCGCTCGCGACCAAGTATCCGGCGCGCTCGCCAGGCTCGGTTGCGGACAACGGGCTCGCCGACGACGTCGCCTCGCAACTGGCTGCTGCCCGCTTCGTCGTCACCAGGCAGCGGTTCAAAGCCAACACAGCTCAAGGTCCACGCACGCTCCAGAACGTAATGGGCGTGTTGGCCGGCGGCTCCGGCGGCGAGATCGTCGTCCTCGCCCACCGCGACTCCCTGGGGTCGCCTTCCGTGGCCGATCTCTCTGGTACGGCGGTCCTGCTCCAGCTCGCAAGCGTCCTCTCCGGAGAGACCGTGCACCGGTCGATTGTGCTTGCCTCGATCAGCGGCTCTGATGGCGGGGCCGGGGCGGCCGAGCTCGCTCGCAACCTGCCCGGGCCAGTCGACGCGGTGATCGTGCTCGGCGACCTCGCCGGCCGCAGCGTGCGCGAGCCGGTGGTCGTTCCGTGGTCCAACGCCGAGGTGACCTCGCCATCGATGCTCCGAAGCACGTTGGCCGCGGCACTCTCATCACAGGCCCAGCTCGGGCCGGGGGAGACGAGCCTCGGCGGGCAGTTCATGCACCTTGCGTTTCCTCTCGCCACGTCCGAACAGGCGCCGTTCAACGCTCGCGGCCATCCGGCGCTGCTGCTGTCGCTCGCGGGCGATCGTCCGCCGGCCGCGGACGAGCCGGTGAGCGCGGATCAGAACGGAGCGCAGATCAATGCGCTCGGCCGCGCGGTCCTGCAGACGATCATGGCGCTCGACCGCGGTCCGCAGGTTCCCTCGCCGTCGGCGTACCTGCTCTATTCCGGGAGCGTGATCCCGAGCTGGGCCGTTTCGCTGCTGGTGCTAGCCCTGATCCTCCCGGTCCTGGGCGCGACGATCGACGGTCTCGCACGGGCGCGTCGGCGCGGTCACTGGGTGCTTCGCTGGGTCATCTGGGTGCTCGCCGGGGCGCTTCCATTCGCGCTCGCAATGTTGGCCGTAGTCGCGGCCGGCCTGCTCGGCTTGATCGGCGACGCGACGCCTGCGCCGGTGGCCGGCGGGGTTCCGATGCACGGGGTGGGGATCGCGATCCTGATCGTCGCCGGGTGTCTCATGGCCGGCGGCTTCGTCCTCGCTCGTCCGTGGATCGTCACTTTCGCCGGTCTGGCGCCGCGGGAGACCTCGCAGGAGGTGGGTGGCGAAGGCGCAGCCGCGGCGCTGATGGCGGTGCTGTGCACGGTGACGCTTGCCGTCTGGGTGGCGAATCCGTTCGCGGCCGTGCTGCTGGTGCCGGCGCTGCACCTGTGGATGTGGGCGGTGGCGCCCGAGGTCCGGCCCACGCGAGCGGTGATCGTGCTGCTTGCGCTCGCGGGGATTGCGGCGCCTGCCGCGGCCGTCGTCTACTCCGCGGCAGCGCTGGGGGTAGGGCCGCTTGGCCTGGTGTGGAGCTTCACGACGCTGCTCGCAGGCGGCACGATCGGGCCCCTGGCTGCGCTCGAGCTGAGCATCGTGATGGGCTGCGCGGTGAGCTTCGCGGTGATCGCCGTCGCCAAGGCCCGCCAGCCCAGGGCCACGCCGATCCCGGTCACGGTGCGGGGGCCGATCACTTATGCCGGTCCGGGCTCGCTTGGAGGCACGGAATCAGCGCTCCGGCGGTGAGCGACTCGGGCAAGCCGACCCATCGGCGCTAGGCCTCGATGAAGCGTCTGATCCGCGACGTCTCGACGGTCCTGATCCTGTCGGGACTGATGCTCGTGGTCGACGCCGGCGTGACGCTCGTGTGGCAGGAGCCGGTGACGGCGGTCGTGGCGTTGATTCGCCACACGCAGATCGACAGGCGGTTCCTCAGCGAGCGCACAGCGCCCCTGACGCGCGTGGATCACGCCGCGCTGAAGCCGCTGAGGGTTCCCATCGAGCGGATCGCCTACCTCGCCCGCCGGGAGGAGCGCGAGATCGTGACGGGAGATGCGATCGGCCGAATCGCCATCCGGAAGATCGGGATCAGCTTCGACGTCGTGCAGGGAACTGACGAGCTGAGTCTCGAGAAGGGCCCCGGGCACTACCCCGGCACCGCCTTCCCGGGGCTTGGCCAGACGGTCGCGATCGCCGGCCATCGGACCACCTACCTTGCGCCCTTCCGCCACATCGATGCGCTACGACCCGGCGACCGGATCGTCCTGACGATGCCCTACGGCAGGTTCACGTACGTCGTCCAGTACGACAAGATCGTGTTGCCCACCGCTCTATGGGTGACCCGCAATGTGGGATATGACCGGCTGGTGCTGTCGGCCTGCAACCCGCTCTACAGCGCGGCGCAGCGGATCATCGTGTTCGCCCGGCTGTCCGCGGTGACTCCGCTTGGGGCGGCGCGTCAGGGGTAGCGAGGGTGGTAGAGACACCGTGCTCGAGCTCGAACTCGACAAAAGCCCGTCGAGACGCGCTGAGATAGTGCCGAAACGTCAGACACCAATGCAAGCGGATCGCGACACAAGATTCCGTTCGATCAAGGACCTCGTCGCCAGCGACGAGTACCGCGTCGATCCGCAAGCCGTGGCCGAGGCGATGCTTCGTCGGCGTCCCGATCTTGCGGCGATCGCGCGCCTTGCGCTCAGAACGAGTGCTCGAAGCCCTGGAGCTGCTCGTCTGAGTCGAGGAACCTGACGCCGGGCTCGCCCTCGCTCGCGCGACCCACGAACGTCACGTCGATACCCAAGTCGAGGCTGCGCCTCGCGGTGGGCGCGACGCAGAAGCACAGCTCATAGTCCTCGCCCGCGGTGGCGGCGAGCTTGCCGGCATCGATTCCGAGCTCACGCGCGACTTCCGCGACTCCGGGCGCGAGCGGCAAATCGGACAGTGAGAGCTCGATCGCGACACCACTGCGTTCGCCGATGTGCCCGGCATCGCTGGCGAGCCCGTCCGACAGATCGATCATGGCTCGCGCTCCCAGCCTCGCGAGCGCGCGCCCCTCGCTCAGCCGCGGCACCGGACGCGCGTAGCGGTGCACCAGCTCGGCCCTGAGCGCCGTCGGGAGGCCCTTTCCCGCGCGGCCCTCCAGCACTGCAAGCCCGGCCCCAGCCGCCCCCAACGTGCCAGTGACTCCGACCAGGTCTCCCGGCATCGCGCCGTCGCGATAGACGAGTTCGCCCGGGTCTGCCACCCAGCCCACGACGGTGAACGAGACCGTCAGCGACTGCGCCCGGGTCACATCCCCTCCCGCGATCGCCACGCCGGTCTCGGTCGCCAGCTCGCGCGCACCGGTGACCATTGCGAGCGCGAACTCGGTGGGCAACCCCGACGGGATTCCGAGCACGAGATAGGCCTCGCCGGGCTCAGCCGCCATCGCCGCTATGTCCGATAGAGCGCCCGCAAGCGCCCGGTGGCCGATGTCCTCTGGCGCCAGCTGCTCGCGGCGGAAGTGCACGCCGTCGACCATCGCGTCGACCGACGTGACCGCGTAGCCGCGCGAACGTACGACCGCCGCGTCGTCCCCGGGCCCGAGGATCACCCGCGGGTGCGCGTCGTCCAGCAGCGACTCGATCGCGTCGATCAGCTCGCGCTCACGCACGGCGCTCCGCGCGGAGGCCTACCGGTGGCGGTAGACGATCCGCGCGCGGTCGAGATCGTACGGCGAGAGCTCCACGCGAACGCGGTCGCCGGGAAGGATCCGGATCCGGAAGCGGCGCATCTTGCCTGCGACGTGGCCAAGGACGACACGGTCCATGTTGTCGAGCTTCACGCGGAACATCGCGTTGGGGAGGGCCTCGATGACCTCTCCCTCCAGCTCGACCTTCTCTTCCTTCGGCATGCGCTGACAGTCTCCCGATCGCTCGCGGGCCCGCGGGTTGCCGTAACAGTAGTGGTTATGATCCGGCGCTGGCCCGGTCCAGCTGGGCGAGAACCGGAATCCGACTCATGGGAGCAGCTTTGCCCACCCTCACGTCAGCGATCAAGAACGAGTACACGAAGCAGATCCTGCGCCGGGCTGGCCTGAGGCCGTCCTCGCTCCAGCAGCGAAAGACCGCGCACTATCGGATGCCGATGCTCGAGAAGGCCGGCGGGCATCTCGTCCTCAACAAGTACAAGGGCCCGGAGATCCCGTCCTCGGAATGGGAGGATCTGACGTACACCACCTACGCGAGCGATCCGACCACCTACTTCGCGCCGATTGCCTCGGCCACCGGTGAGATCGAGCTGAAGGGCTTCTGGGAGTACGGCAAGGCCGATCTGGACGGGGAGTGGACCGAGAACGCGAAGAAGTGCCCGACGCTCGTCAGCTGGATCGAGTCGATCGGGGCGCGCTTCGGGCGCGTACAGCTCCTGCGGATGTCTCCGAACACGATGCGGGAGTGCCGCTGGGGCCTGCATCTCGACAACAACAACCAGGGCAACCCCGAGACCAACGGCTGGGTCGTGCGGGTGTGGATGGAGCTGACCGACGATGACTCGAGCGCGCTGGTGGTCCGTCCCAGCGAGTTCGACCGCAAGGGCGAGGTCAAGATCGCGCTACCGAAGTACCAGCAGGCGGTCGTGGACTCCGAGTTCCTGTGGCACGGCGGCCACCATGCGGGAGATCACACCCGGTTCGCAGTGATCGTCAGCGTCGAGAGCGGGCCAGACCTCGAACGCTGGATCCAGACGCAGCTCGCCTAACGTTGACGCGGCTCGCCTAACGTCCGTCTCGCGCCCCGGCGGAGGGGCCGAGGGTCGTGATGTGGTCGAGGGACGCCGCAAGGGGCGCGAGTCGGACGCCTAGGCGAGCGGCTGAGCCCGGTGGTAACTCGAAAGCGCAGGGCTACTCGGTACCGCCGCGCGGGCCCCCGTTCAGGGGAGGCCGGTCCCGCCCGAGGTGGGCGGCGGGGGTGGGCC
>CATPBV010000005.1 GCA_955652345.1 uncultured Solirubrobacteraceae bacterium
CATGGGGCTTGGGACGCAGATGATCGGCTGGCCCGATGAGTTCTGCGTGCGACTCGCGAGCGATGGCTTTCAGGTGGTGCGCTTCGACAACCGCGACTGCGGACGATCCACTCATGTGGCCGGGCGCCCTCCGAGTCTCATGCAGCTCCTGCGGCGCCGGATCGAGCCGGTGCACTACACGCTCGGCGACATGGCAGCGGACGCGGCCGGACTGCTCCGGGAGCTCGACCTCGCGCCGGCGCACGTCGTAGGCGCTTCGATGGGCGGGATGATCGCCCAGACCCTCGCCGCGGAGCACCCGGAATTGGTGCGGTCGCTTGTCTCGATCATGTCGGGCACCGGCAATCGCTGGAGCGGACAGCCGGCATTCAGGGTCTACCGCCATCTGATCGCCCGAGCGCCTCGCGAGCGAGAGGCGTTCATCAAGTACATGCTCACGGTGTCGGCGGCGATCGGATCGAGAGGACTGCCACGGAACCTCGACCACGTCCGCGATCTCGCGGGCCGCACGTTCGACCGGGGGGTAGACGCGGCCGGGACAGGCCGCCAGCTGGGCGCGATCCTCGCCGCAGGCGACCGCACCGCACAGCTGCGCTCGATTGCCGTTCCGACGCGGGTGATCCACGGGTCTGATGACCGCATGATCAACCGTTCCGGAGGCCGCGCCACCGCGCGAGCCATTCCTGGCGCGAGGCTCCTGACGATCGAGGGCATGGGGCACGACCTTCCCGAGGGCGCCTGGTCGCAGCTGGTCGACGCGATCGTTGGGCATGCCCGCGCAGCCGCGCCCGAGCCGGTGGTCGACTAGAACCTTGAGGTTCGTGATCGTCGGTGGCGGGATCATCGGCCTGGCGACCGCGCAGCGCCTGATCGCCGCACGAAGCGGGGCCGAGGCGGTCGTGCTCGAGAAGGAGGACGCCGTCGGGCTCCATCAGAGCTCGCACAACAGCGGCGTCGCGCATGCTGGCCTCTACTACGCGCCCGGGTCTCTCAAGGCTCGACTGTGCCGTCGCGGGATCTCGCTCCTTCGCGAGTTCGCGACCTCACGCGGAGTTGCCTGGGAGGAGTGCGGCAAGGTCGTCGTGGCGGTCGAGCGTCGCGAGCTGGAGGCACTGCGAGCGCTTGCGGAGCGTGCGGGGGCCAACGGCGTGCCCGGGCTGAGGTGGCTCGAGCGCGATCAGCTGACCGAGGTCGAGCCGAACGTGGTCGGACTCGCCGCTCTGCACTCGCCCGAGACGGCGATCGTCGACTTCCGAGCAGTCAGCCTGGCGCTGGCGGCGGACGTCACGGCCGCTGGTGGGGAGGTGCGCACGGCCGCTGAGGTGCGTCGGGTGCTCGGCTCTTCACGGGGAAAGCCGGCGGTCGAGCTGCTCGGCGGTGAGCTCGTGCAAGGCGACCGCGTGATCGTGTGCGCGGGCCTGCAATCGGACCGGCTGGCTTCGCGTTCCGGCCAGCCCGAGAGCCCGCGGATCGTCCCCTTCCGGGGCGAGTACTGGCAGCTTCGGCCCGAGCGCACGCACCTGGTGCGCGGGCTGATCTATCCCGTTCCGGACCCCTCGCTGCCGTTTCTGGGAGTGCACCTGACGCGCCGGACCGGCGGCACGGTGCTGCTTGGACCCAACGCCGTGCTGGCCCTGGCCCGGGAGGGATACGCGCGGAGCGCCGTCAACCTGGGCGACACCCTGAGGACGGTCGCCTGGCCCGGCACCTGGCGGATGATGCGTCGTCATTGGCGAGCGGGGCTCGGCGAGATCCGCCGGTCGCTGTCGAAGCAGGCGTTCATCTCCGAGATTCAGCGCTACGTCCCGGCGATCGCAGCCGGCGATGCGGTTCGCGCGCCTGCCGGGATCCGCGCCCAAGCCGTCGATCGCGACGGCTCGCTGGTCGACGACTTCCGCCTGAGCGTGGACGGCGGCGTGGTGTGGGTGCGAAACGCCCCATCGCCAGGAGCGACCTCCTCGCTCGCGATCGCGGAGGAGCTCGTGGAGCTCGCGCTGAGGTAGCCGTCGCCGGTCTGCGGCGGCGTCCGCTAGGGGCGAGTCAGCCCACCGGGCCGCTCGGCCGCCCGCGCTTGCCCCGCTCCTGGCGCGGGAACGGCCCCTGGGTGACCGGGACGGGCGTGCCTCCCCGGCAGGCGGGAGCCTGCGCCGGGAGCGCCTTCAGCGACGGCCTCCCGTATCGCGGCCGGGCCGCAAAATTGAACGCGCTGGTCAGATCACCAGTGTGCTTGCGCCGCCACTTGCTGAGGTTTGGGATCTTCGCGCCGAAGCGCGTCTCCAGGAAGCGAAGCGTCGAGGTGTGGTCGAACGTGTCCGAGCAGACCAGGCCGCCGCGGGAGAACGGCGAGACGACGATCATCGGCACGCGGAAGCCCAGGCCGATTGGACCGCGGATCCCGTTGGCTCCGCTCGGCAACGTAGCGACGGTCAGGTACTCGCCCGGCGTGCCCGGGGGAGGCGTAGGCGGCGTGACGTGATCAAAGAAACCGCCGTTCTCGTCCCAGGTGATGAACAGCGCCGTCTTCCGCCAGGTCTTGGGGTGCGAGACGAGCGCCTCAACGATCTGACGTGCGACGATCTCGCCGGCCAGCGGCGTGGACACGGCTGGATGCTCGCTGTCGAACACTCCCGCCAGGACCCACGAGACCTGCGGGAGCTTGCCGGCGCCGAGGTCCGCGAGGAAGTCCCCAGGGTAAGTTGGCGACAGCCCCCGGCTGGCAAGCTTGGAGCCGGGCTCATACGCCTTGAAGTAACTCAGGACGCCGTCGAGGTTCCCGCCGCCGGGGCTCGTGTAGACCTTCCAGCTGATCCCGCGGGCATCGAGGCTCTCGGGCATCGTCGGCCAGGAGAACCGTCCCGTTCGGTTCGACAGCAGCGTCTGGAGCAGCGGGCCGCCGTGCGTGCCCGCGGGGTCGATCGTGGCGCTCATCGACATCAGCCGGTTGGGGTCCGTTGGCCCCAGGACCGAGCAGTAGTACCCATCGCAGATCGTGAACGCGTCCGCGAGCGCGTAGTAGAACGGGAGATCTGAGCGCTTGTAGTAGCCCATCGTCTCAGGCGCGACTGTGACGTTGTCGATTGGCTCACGCGAGGTGATGAAGCCGTCCATCCGCCCGCCGTTCCACGACTGGTGCTGCGGTGCCCAGTCGTGGGTGATGTCAGGCAAGCAGTCGTGGGTCAGGCGGAACGGGTGGAGCTTCTTGCCGGCGGTAGTGCGCTGGAAGAAGGCCTTGTGGCCGTGCTTGTCGCCGAACCCCCGTACCCCCGAGAGCGTCCCGAAGTAGTGGTCGAACGAGCGGTTCTCCTGAATGAAGATGACGACGTGGTCGATGTCCTTGAGCGAGCCGGTTCGCAGCGGGGCGGCGGCGGCCTCTTCGAGCAGTCCCTGCAACCCGCCCAGGGTCGTTGCCCCAAGGCCCGCGAGCCCGAGGTCGCGGAGCGCTCGCCGCCTCGTGATCGCGCTGCTCGGCTCTTCACGCTCTGACATCAGCACCTCTTTCCTCGCTGCCAGGGGCGGCCGCGCGCCGAGCCTATCCGATCGCTGTCCGTGTCGTGATGGCGTCGCGCTGTCTGTAGGCTTCCCGCGCCGATGAGGAGGAGGAGCGGGATGGCGCCGGGCGAACGTCACAATCCAACCGACCCCGGAAACAGATGTGACGTTGACCCGCGCAGCGCGGGCAAACGTGACAGCTCTCCCAGCGGCACTGAGGATTGTCACGTTGGACCGCTCGGCCGCCGTCGGCTGACCCGCGCCTGGCTGGCGAGCATCGTGGTCGCGGCTGCGGTGGCGGCGGGGGCCGGCGCGACCGTCGCACAGACCGGGGCGGCGCCGCGGGTGGCGCGGGTTTCGGGCTGTCCGCATTTCGGCAGGCCCGCGATCGCGGCCGACCCGCGCCCCGGCGCTCTTCGAGTGTTCGCGATCCAGTTCCGCCAGCGGCCCGCGACGATCGTCGATGGCGCGGGCTACGCGCACGCAATCGACTGCGCGATGCGCGCTGAGGTCGTGCCCTACCTCGCGCGCGGTCGTCCCAACCTGGTGGTGTTCGACGAAGACATCGGCCTCGAGGCGCTCGCGTCCGGTCCCCGCGGAGCCGCTGGACGAGCGCTGCTGCGCGCCGGTATCCCGAGCTGCGCGGGAAAGGGGCCCCCATGCGGCGTGCTTGCGCTTCTCCAGTCGTTGAACGCTGGGTATTCGCGGGCCTCGGCTTACCTGGACGGTTCCTTCCCGGGGGTGAGCGCCAAGCTCGACAGCAGCCTCGTTGCCGGCACCGACACGTTCGTGCGCGTGTTCATGACGACGATGGCGAGCGAGGCCCGCCGCTACAGGGTGTACTTGATCGCTTGCAACGTCCAGGCCCGTTTTCGCCTCACTAGGAATCCGCGGGCCGTCGCGGCGCTCCGCGACCCGAGCACGCCGAACGTGCGCGCCGTCTATGCGCCGACGACGGCAGTCGCCTACGACCAGGCGTTCCTTTGGGGCCCCCGCGTACTGCACCGCGACGCGCCCGCACCGCTGGCCAACCTGATCGCCGACAACTACAAGCTTCCGCTGACCGGACTCGAGAACGCTCTCGGGTTCGCCCCCGGACCGAGCCGAGGCCTGGCGGCAATCGCCAACCTCCGCCCGGTCTCGATCCCCGGAACCGGCGTCCGCCTGGGGTTCGCGACCAGCCTCCCGGCGTTCACCTTCGGTCCCCGGAGCCGCGGCCATGAATGCGACGACGTCTCCGTCACGTACATGCGTTGCCTCGACAAGCTCGGTGCGAACGTTCTCATCCAAGCGGACGCCAACGAGACGATGTGGACGGCGCCGGATGGCACCGATACGGCCGAGCTTTGGCAGCCGTTGGCGTGGATGGGGTCGGCCTACCGCGCGGTCAGCGACCCGACAGTCAACTTCGCCTACGCGGTCAACCCGTTCATGGTCGGCAGCCTCGCGGATCTTCCGTTCGACGGGCAGAGCGCGATCCTCGAGCGCGGCCTGCGCGGCA
>CATPBV010000006.1 GCA_955652345.1 uncultured Solirubrobacteraceae bacterium
CTCGATAGCAGGAGCGTCGTTCCGTTTTCGGCGAGCGTGTGGATGACCGAAATCATCGCCTCGGCGTTGATCGGATCGAGTCCGGAAAACGGTTCATCGAGCACGAGCATGTCGGGATCGTGCAAGACGGCACACGCCATCTGGACCTTTTGCTGGTTGCCCTTTGACAGCTCGCCGCATGCGCGTCCTGCGTACTCCGTGATGCCGAGCCGTTCCATCCAGCGGTCGGTGCGCCGCTGCGCGTCGCGGGCCTCGAGGCCATGGAGGCGACCGAAATAGACGATCTGCTCGCGGACGCGCATGCGGCCATAGAGGCCGCGCTCCTCGGGAAGGTAGCCGAAGCGCCGCCGTCGCGCAGCGTCGATGGCTTGGCTCCCTTGACGTCTTCTAGCCAGTGGAGGTAGTCATTGGCGAGCTCGCGAAAAGACACGCCTCGACGTCGACGCTCCTCGGCATCGCGCTCAAGCAGAGTCTGCTCCTCGTGGTGCTCGCGCACGAGTCTCAGCATGCGCTCAGCCGCCTGCGCCTCGGTGAGCATTCCCTCGGGTGGGCGTCCCCGCTTGCGGCGCCAACCGCCATTCCCATCGGACTCGACCCAGGCGCGTCCAAGCGCCCGGATCACTGGCCGACCGTTGCGCGACCACTTCGCGTACCAACGTGGACCACTGGCGCGCTCCCGGACGAACGGGCGTGCGCTCGGATCGGGGGCTGCGCGCTCCGGCACCTCGATCGAGACTCGTCGTTCAGAACCAGCACGGCTGGTCTCTCTCAGCTCACCGTACAGCACCGGTCGGCAGCGGGCAACGGTCCCCCGGGCAACGGTCGCGGGCAACCTTCCTGCTCAGAAATCCCATAAAGTCGTGGTTTCACGAGTCGCAACTGCCCGTAAATCCGGGAACTAGACCCTTCTCCTCGGCTTCCCAAGCCGAAGGTCGCGGGTTCGAAGCCCGTCGCCGCTTGCCTGCTCAGGGGACGAGCAGGCCGCCCACGCCGATCGTCAGAAGCACCGCCCCGGCGGCGCCCGCCACTCCGGTGAGCGCGACCTGGCCGAGGTAACGTAGCCGCCCCGCTGCTGACGCGATCCATCGGTCTGCCCGGGCGCCCGCGAGGCGTCGGACCGCAAGCAACGCGACGATTGGCGCCACGAACAGCGCGTTGTAGGCAATCAGTAGCGAGATCTGGAGCGACACCGGGGGTCTCGCAGCGAGGATCGCCGAGATCGCACCGAAGTACATGAACGCGGTCGGAAGCTCGATCGTCATGATCCCTGCGCCCAGCGCGAAGGCGGATGCTCGGGTGTTGCAGCGACGCTGACGCGGTTGATCGTCTGTCCTCCGGCGTGAACGCCAGATGACGAGGGCGACGGTAAGCGCGACGATTCCGCCGATCGTCTGGAGCCCATGCTCCAGCGGACCATGCAGGTGGTGAAGTGAGGCGATCAGCGTCGGGCCCGGGCCAAGCAGGAGCACCAGGCCACCGATCAGATACACCGCGAACACGCCGAGCGTGAAGCTGGCGAGCCCGTTCCCGGACGGTCCACTCGCCAGCCACAGCGCCGGGACGACGGTCGAGGGGTTGACCGAGTCAGCGAGCGCGATCGTCACAACCAGCAGCGTGAGTCCGAGCATCGGCGTACGGTGTCTCGGCGCTGCGCCAAAAAGGCGACCTTGCTGTCGTTGGACTAGAGCTGCTGTACGTTGACGGCCTGAGGCCCTTTGGGTCCGGCCTCAGCGTCGTATGAGACTCGCGCGCCCTCCGGGAGCGACCGGAAGCCGTTGCCGGCGATCGCCGTGTGATGCACGAACAGGTCTTTCCCGCTCTCGTCGGGCGTAATGAAGCCGTAGCCCTTGTCGTCGCTGAACCACTTCACGGTTCCGCTGGCCATTGCTGATCTCCTTCGGTTATGTGCCGCGTACGAGGAGGGCTAGTAAAGCGATGACCTACGAGCGCTAAACACTGTTTCGAGTCCCGAAACAGGACCCGGGTTAGACAGGCACTCTAGCGCGATGTCAGGGGGTGTGGCTTGAGTTGGCCCGGCAACCTGCTCGACTGGTGGGACATCATCGGGCTCGTGGGCTGACACGCCGGCGTGCTTCGGCCGCCGCGACGCTCACCCTGGTTCGGACTGCGACCAGGTTGAGGTGCCGCCGCCGATCTCTCGAGGCCGAACTCGCGTCGTGGTCGACGGCGTCATAGTCGTCGAGCTCGCCCTGCGCTCGGCGCGCCATCGAACGAAGAAGACGGATGTGCAGGTCGCTCACGATGGCGTTCCGCTCGGATCCGGGACCGGGATCGAGACGGCGACCGCCTCTGGAAGATCGTGAGGAACGTCCTCGAGCCTGAACAAACGGAACCCGAGGGTGCCCTTCGGGGTGGAGGGAAGCGGAGGCTCACCGCAGCTGGGACAGGCGGCCAAGTACGCCGCAGCGGCGGGGGTGAAGCGCAGCCGGCAACGTGGGCAGCAAGATTGGGTCACTGCCGGCCGCCATCAACCTGGACGACCTCGCCGGGGCGTCGTTCGAACCGCGCCGAAGCGGCACCAGCGCGGACCCGCTGCACTGCTTGTCCTGCGTCTTCATAGGACGCATAGCTCCCCGACTGGGCGAGTGTTGCGCCATCTCCCGCGTCGATCCTCCAGTGGTAGTCACCACCGTTGTCCTCGAAGACGAGGAACTCGAGCGACTCCGGCGCGCTTTTGTCGCGAGCACCATGTGCGAGCTGCCCGCGAGCGCCCGACTTCTTTGTTGCGGTGGTCATGGCCAACCGCCTCTCTGCTCTTCTGACCGAGGTGCCGCCCGGGAAGCGAGAAGAGCCAGGGCTCACTGAGCGCACCACTTAGCCTACCATATGCCGACCGCCGTACTCGGAATTGTCCGCAAGTGCGTGGTCATGGCTTTGCGTTTCCGACGTCGTTCGTTGCGCCTCGCGGTAGGACACGGTTTCTCGAGTCCGACGCTGCATCAGCGACGAGGATTCCGTCGCGGATCTGGCTCATCAGGTCGCCGACGCCGCTCGGGGAGTGCGGCAGCAGAATCGTGTTGGTTCGTGAGCCTTCTCCGAGGGCACGGATCATGTCGGTGTACTGCGTCAGTGCGACCAGCGCCATCGCTTCTCTTGGATCGAGTCCCTGCTGGGCGATGATCGCGAGCGACTCGTGCAGGCCTTCGGCGATCGCCTTGCGCTCGGCGGCAATCCCCTCACCCTGTAGGCGCATGGTCTCCTTCTCCCCTTCCGCCTTCTTGACGGCGAGTATCTTCTGCGCGTCGCCCTGCGCCGCGGCGGCGATCTGGTTGCGCTGCGAGGCGTTGATGTTGTTCATCGCGTCCTTGACGCGCTGGTCCGGTTCGATGTTCGTGATCAGGGCCTTGACGATCTCGTAGCCGTACTCGGCCATCTGGCGGTGCAGCGTCTCCTGGATGTGCATCGCGATCGTGTCGGCGTCGGCGTAGGCCTCGTCGAGGTCCATGCTCGGGATGTGCGAGCGGACGACGTCGAACGCGTAGGACTGGATCTGGACCGCGGGGTCGTCGAGCTTGAAGTAGGCGTCCTGGACCTGCTGGGGATCGGCGCCGACCTTGTACTGGACCGCGAGCTTCACGCGGACGAAGACGTTGTCCTTGGTCTTGGTCTCGATCTCGGAGTTCAGCTGCTCGACCTGCAGCGTCATCCTGCCCGCGACGCGCTCCACGAATGGCGTCTTGGTCTGAAGGCCGGGACCCGCGACACGAACGAACTTCCCGAAGCGCTCGACGACCGCCCGTTCCTGCTGTTCAACAGTGAAGAAGAATAAAGGCACCGTGATCCCCCTTTCCGGGGTCTCGAGATACGCGCACGCGCGGGTGGTGAACAGGCGCGAGGCTTTCGGAGAAGATCAACTCAACCTGCGCGATCCGCAACGGGTCGAATGGGACCGACGGCCTGTTTGCTGGCCGACTTCCGGGCTTGGGTGAAAGTGACCAGTTTTCCGCCGTGTTGGTCCCAAAGCTTGAGGTTGACGGCGTGTAGGCCGTCGAGCAGGGACAGTGTCGGTACGTCGTGGAAGATTGGGTTTTCGTCGTGGGCGCGCTGGAGGTTGTAGTTAGGGATTCGCGCGTTGAGGTGGTGGACGTGGTGCAGCCCGATGTTGCCGGTGAAGAACTGCAGCAGTCTCGGCAGCTTCAGATACGAGCTGCCGCGCAGCGCCGCATCGGCGTAGTTCCAGTCGGCGGCGTTCTGCCAGTAGGCGTCCTCGAACTGGTGTTGCACATAGAAGAGCCAGATACCGATTGATCCGGCGAGCATCGCCGGGGGTGCCCACACCAGCAGGAGCTTCTCCCAGGCGGTCAGCCAGCCAAGACCGGCGACCACCATCAGCAGGACAACGTCCGTGACGAGCACGCTGTGGCGCAGGCGCGGACGCTGTGAACGGGTGGCGATCCGCGGCCCTACGATCATCGCGATGATCGGTCCGAGCCCGAACATCACGAGCGGATTTCGTATTACCCGATAGGCGAGGCGCCCGCGCCCGGACCGGGCGCGGTATTCCGCGACGGTCAGGGTGATGATGTCTCCGACGCCACGGCGCTCGAGATCGCCTGAGGAGGCGTGATGCCTCGCATGGTCGTGCCGCCAGCGCCCGAAGGGAGAGAGCACCAGAAAGCCGGCCAGGCGCCCCACCCACCGGTTGGCACGCTTGGATGGGAATAGTGATCCGTGCGTGCAGTCGTGGAAGACGATGAACGTCCGCACCAGGAACCCCGCGGCCAGGACCATGAGCGCGACCGTCAGGAGAACCGAGACCCCCAGTGTCTGGTACAACAGAGCCGTTAGCAAGACATACGGCACAACCGAGGTGCCAATGTCAAGCAGGCTCCTCGCGAGACGCGGCTGCGCGTACGAGGCGAGTACCTGGCGCTCGGGAATGCGCATCGACGGCTGAGGCATAGAGAGCTCCGACTTCGGGGTGGAGGTTGCCGAACCGCAACGCCCCCGCGTGCCGCCATTAGACCGCTACGAGCGCGAGCTGCTCATTGGTCGAATCCCTCCGGGCCGAACCAGAGAGGTCCCGCCTGCTGGCCTCGACGTCACTGAGCTTAGCTGATATCGCGCAGTTGAGCGCCTATATGTCCGCCCGGGTAGCGCATCGGCCCCGCAGTCGCAACCATCGGCTCAAGCTCCCCGCCTCGAGGCGCTGTAGCACCGTCGGTGGCATTCGGGCTCGGGCACAAGCTGCCGGCCACAGGGCCGACTCAGACACACAGTACTCCTTCACTGAGCCGATACCAACCGCTCAAGCCGGCTACTCAGACTTGTGGGGCCGCTTGGCCATCCTCCGCGTCGGACTCAGGCGAAAGCGGATGGACGAGCTCCAGGGCGCCGAATCCGGGCACCGGCCCGTCCATCAGGAACATCTCGATCGTGAGGTCCGGTTCGACATGGGCCTGGCTGAGGAACGCGAGCACCTTGCGTCCGGTGAGCTCTTCGATCATCTCGGTGTAGCGCTCTTTCATGAGTTGCTGGAAGCCGCGACGCATCTCGAGGACGCGGTCGGGCTGGCCGCCCTCCATCATCGTGCGCTCGATCGCGGTGAACCCGTCAGTCAGCACGCAGACGATCAGGTTGTCGAGGACGTATGTCTTCGCCTTTATCGGTCCGCGTCCGTAGTGCTCGCGCATGAACGCGACGATCCGGTTCGTGATCTCCGCCATGAGGCGACCGCCGATGAGTGGCATGCCCCGATCGCGTGGGTCGCTGGTACTCACGCTCGGTCCCGGGATGCTTCGTGTCGTGCGGTGTTGCTCATTGGTGCGGCGGATGCTTCGACCTCAGCGCTCCGACCTGCAAGGGGCCGGAACGCCCAAACCGGACCTGATCGTATTCCATACGATCGCTCCTGGGTTTTCGGCAACCGCCGGCCGACGATTCCTAGCCGGCGGGGTCGTCGCTCAAGCTCATGAATCCGATCATCTTGCGTTGTCGCTGCTTTAGGCGCCGATCGCTCGCAGGCTGACCAAGAACGCCGGATTGACGCCGACACGCTCACCCGTCTCCGCGTCGGTCAGCCAAGCAAGCTCCATGATCGAGCCACGAGCCGCATCGAGTATCGCGCGCTCGACAGCGCTCGCATCTCCCTCGACGCGGTAGCGGACGCCTCCGGCGACGGTTATCTCAGTTGTCGATGACATCGGTCACAACGATCCGTTCGGTGGTTCCATCCGGTCCTTCGATCGCGTGCAACCGCCGGGAGCGCAAGGCTACACGCTGGCTGCCCGCCTCTCGGTCGAGCGCATGGCACGAGCCGGCGAGCACCCGGGCAAGCAGATCGCGTTTTCCCGCACGTTGCAGAGTGCTACCGTGGAGGTTGCAGGTGGCGTTGCCGCCCGTGAGGTTCTCCTCGCCGACGCGTCGAATCTCTTTCCGAGCCATGTGTTACCGCGCCGGCGAAGGAGGACTGAGTGGCCGCCTCCCCCGTAATCCCGAGCTGGTGCGATTCAGGCCGTTGTCGAGTGCCGTGACCCAGGACAAAGAGCCTGCCCACTCCGACCGCTGCGCGTCGGCCGGGAGCAGCTGCAGGCTGATGCGGTGAAGACGACACGGGAACGAGCCGAGGAGAAGCGCTTGGCCAAGCTGGACCTGGTCCGCGAGCAGGTCGAGCGCGGTTCGCTTGTGATCCGTCAGATGACCGATGAGGAGCGCCGGCGATACCCCCCGCGGCCGGTCAAGCCGAAGCCCCCCAGTAAGCGATGAACGTGCGCGAGGGGGAGGGACTGATCTCGCGGATCCGGCAGATCCGCCGCTCGGCGGCCCCGACGGAGAAGGCATCGGCGACGGCCACAGCGAGTCCGGATGCTGCTCTGATCCGTGCGCTCGAGACACGCGTCGCGCACCTGGAGCAACTCTTGGAGGGGCTCCAGGACTCTGTGTACCGCGAGTCGGAGCGACATAGCAAGCAGATTGCCGAGCTCCAGGCGCAGACTCAGCCTGGGGCGATTGGCGCGGCACTGAGCAAGGATGCTCGGGAACGCGGACTGTAGCCGTGACCGCGTTCTTCATCCCGGGGGTCAGCGATGACGCGGCTGCAGTCGAGCATGCGTATGCCGACATGTGCCGTGAGATCGAGCTCGCCATGGGCCGGAAGCCGAGCGCTCGCCGGATCTCGAGCTTGTGGACGCGCCGCGGAAGGGTTGACTGCATCACCGAGGTGGGAAGTGACGACCCGTTGCGCGGCGGCACCGTGATGGCGATTTTCGACATGGGAAACCATCAGCCGTTCGTCGTCTGGTGGCAGCCCGATGGGGTCTCGGACGGGGTTCGTGAGATCCTGGGCTGCAACGCGTACTCCGTGATCGAGTTCGATCGGTGAGCTCGAGCAGGGAGATCGAATTGCTGGAGGCAGACGCCAGCTACTACCACGACCGGGTTGCGCTGCTGCGGGCCAGGCTGTACAGGTGGGGCGTGGGGTCCAACGCTCGACTGCAAGAGCTCGAACGCGAGCTCGAGCACGCCGAGGAGCGTCTGCGCGAGGAACGCCTGCGCGCGAAACCCTGACGCGAGCTGCTACGTTCGTCGAAGCGGTCGGCGCCGTCGGCCGCGAGGCAGCTTGCTTGGGTCCCGCAGTCAGCGGTTCGGGTCAGCCGTAGCCTCCCGAATCGTTCGCGGCCCTTGCGCCGCCAAGGAGTCCTCAATGTCTATGCAGTCCTTTGCCGATCTCGGCGTCTCGCGCGCCGTCGTCAGCTCACTCTCTCAGCAGGGAATCACACACCCTTTTCCGATCCAGCGCGAGGTGATCGGCGATGTCCTAGCCGGGCGCGACGTGCTTGCCAAATCCCCCACCGGCTCCGGCAAGACACTCGCATTCGGGATCCCGCTCGTGGACCTGATCAAGGCTGACGACCCCAGACCGTCTGCCCTCGTCCTCGCGCCGACGCGCGAGCTCGCCACCCAGATAGCCGACGACATTCGCGCTATCGCGCATTCCCGTGCGGTCCGAGTGACCGCCGTGTACGGCGGCGTCGGGATCGTCAAGCAGGCGCAGAACGCGGCGAGATCGCATGTGCTGGTCGCGACCCCCGGGCGTCTCGAGGACCTGCTCGCCCGCCGCGCCCTCACACTCGAGAACGTCCGGCTGCTCGTCCTCGACGAGGCCGACCGAATGCTCGACATGGGATTTCGCCCCGCGGTCGACCGGATCGTCGCTCGTTGTCCAGCGGCTCGCCAGACGCTGTTCTTCTCGGCGACGCTCGATGGCGAGGCCGGACGGGTGGCCAGGCAATACACCCGCGATGCCGCTGCGCATGAGCACGGGCCGTCACTCCGCCGTGCGAGCATCGACGTCGAGCATCGGTTCGTACCTGTCGCCCACGAGCACCGCGTCGCGGCGCTCGTCAGCGAGCTGCGGCGCGATCGCGGACTCACGCTCGTGTTCGTGCGAACCAAGCACGGAGCAGACCGGCTCGTCAAGCGGCTCCGTGCCCACGGAGTGGAGGCCGTCGCCATGCACGGCAACAAGTCACAGCGCCAGCGCGAGCAGGCGCTCGCACGCTTCCAGGCAGGTGTCATCGACACGCTGATCGCCACCGACATCGCAGCCCGCGGGATCGACGTGACCGGCATCTCGCACGTGATCAACTTCGATGCTCCGGCCGACAGCGAAACGTATGTACATCGGATCGGACGCACCGGGCGCGCCGGGGCCAAGGGCATCGGCATCACCCTCGTCGCACCCGCCGAGCATCGCGACGTCACTCACATCGCCACGAGTCTTGGCCTCGAGCACCACCTGGGCAGCGCTGCCGCAACGCGCCGGACCCACTCCGCGCCGCGCGCCGCGCGCACCCGCTCACAGCATCGCTCTCGCCGCTGAGGAGCCGCCAAGGAGGCGTCACTCCTCGTAGCGTGTTGTCCGTGGACAATGCCACAGCTGCCGAGGCCGACCGCCGGCGTTTCGAGCGCATCGTTGGCGATACCGCCTATCGACCGCGCTCGCCGGATGCGATTCGCACTGAGCTCGAGCGTCAGGTCGGGTTCCAGTCCGAGCCGGTTGACCATGGCCTCGGCGAGCTGGCGACGCTGCTGGCGAGCTGGCTCGCGGGCGGGCACGACCTTGGGGCTGTCGCCGAGCTGGCCGACGCATATCCCGCCCAGCCTCTCGTTCAGTTCTACGCGCTTGCGATGCGACGCGAGGCGGGCGACGTCGAGGCAGCCCGCCGGAGCAGCTCGGCGCTGCTGGCGCTCGACCCCGACGATCCGTTGGCCGTGCAGCTCGCCGCCGATCTCGACGGCGACACCGTACTCGCCGCCAGCGACGAGACCCGGCTTTCGAACCTCGCCAAGCTCGCCGACACGCCGCTGCTTCGAAACCCGTATCAGCTTGCGGTCGGCGCGATCTTCGAGACGATCCGGGACCTCGAGGTCGCGCGCGTGCTCGACATCGGCGTGGGCTCGGGCGCCCAGCTCGCCGAGCTGCTCGCGCTGCTGGGCGAGCACGAGAACCGTCTGCGGCGTCTCGAGCTGGTCGGGCTCGACTTCGTCGACGAGTTCCTCGAGCGCGCCGGCCAGCGCGTGGCGGACACACGCATTCCGATCGAAACCGAGGTCGTGTACGTGCCGGTGCGCGGGCGGATCGAGGACCTCGACGACCGGCAGGCGCGCGAGATCGCCGGCGAATCAGGGCTTGACGGGGCCAACGCGACGATCGCGTTGCACGAGGTCCCAGGCGAGCAGAAGCTCGCAGCCTTGCGGAACCTGTGCCTCATCGCGCCCAGGCACGTGCTGATCGCCGAGTGGAACTACTGCCTCGAGAACACGCTGTCCGAGAAGAGCGTCGAGTTCCTGCTGGGCGCACGACACGCCGCGGCCGACTTCGTGGCGGCGTTGACCGAGCGGTACTCGTTCGAGGAGGCGCGCCAGGTCGTACGCGACTGGCTCGCCCAGCACGGCGGACAGCTCACCTGTCCCGCCGGGCATCGCCAGGAGTGCTTCCTGCATGTCACTTCCTGGCAAGCGCTACTGGAGGAGTCGGGCTTTGACCTCGCCCCGTGCGACGAGTCATGGCTCGCTCACGCCGAGCACGGCGACCGAGCGAGCCTCGAGGACGACGCAATGTGGATCGCCACCAGCGTTTACTCGGGCTGGTCGCCGATTGCGCTCGTGCACGCCGTGCCACGATGAAGCCCGGTCGCGCGGTTCCAACCGCCGGCGCGCCGAACTTTGTCCTGGTCCATGGCGCGTGGCACGACGCGCGCGTGTGGGATCAGCTCCGCGACGTGCTCGGCCGCCGGGGGTGCCGGTCGGTCGGCGTCGACCTTCCGATCGAGGACGTCGCGGTCGACGCCTCCGGGTATGCGAGCGTGATCGCCGCGGCTGCGGCTGAGCTGGGTCCGGAGTCCCCGGTCGTCGTCGGCCACTCCATGTCGGGCATCGCAATCCCGCTCGTGCCCGCGCTTACTCCCGTGCGACGGCTCGTGTATCTGGCAGCGCTGATCCCCCAGCCTGGCGAGCCAATGGCGGATGTCCACGCGCGAGAAGAGGCGCTTGGGGATACTCGGGGCGTCGCACGAGACGAGTACGAACGCTCGTATTGGACCTCGGTGGAGTCTGCGATCGAGATCCTCTACCACGACTGCGAGCCCGCGTCCGCCCGCGCCGCGGCAGCCCGCCTGCGACCTCAGGCGCGGACTCCCCACGACGAGCCGTGTCCGCTCGAGCGCTTTCCCGACGTTCCGAGGACCTACGTCCTCATGCGCGACGACCGCATGATCAGACCTGCCTGGTCACGCGTCGCGAGCCGGCAACGACTTGGCGTCGAAGCGATTGAGTTGGCCGGCGGACACTCGCCGATGCTCGCGGACCCCGAGCTTCTCGCCGACGCCCTGATTGCGCTCGCACGCTGAGGCGAGACCTGCGCGTCAGTGCGTGATCGCCCGGCGGAGCTGCCAGACCGAGGCCGTGATCGCAACCAGCGCGAAGCCGAGCAGCACTCCGACCTGCGGCAGCACGCTGACGAGGTCCCCGCCGTGCTTGAGCAGCTTCGAGAACGCCTCGTTGGCCCATGCGTGGGGCGTGATGTGCGCGATCAGTAGGGCGGTCTTCGGGAATATCTCGAGCGGCGCCATCGAGCCCCCCAGCGCGGCCAGGCCGAGCCCGAGCAGAAGCGCGAACGATCCGGCCTGCGCTTCAGTCGAGAACAGGGTCCCGAGCAGCATCGCGGCGCCTGTGGCGACCAGCGAGAAAGACAGGATCACCGCGGCGGTCCCCAACGGGTTTCCCCAGTGGACTCCGAACAGCACCAGCGTGCCGATGACGATGACCAGCGCTTGCAGCAGCGCGATCGCCAGCCGCCCGAGCAGCTGGCCGGCGATCAGCGTCGCCGGGGTGGTGGGCGTCGACAGCACACGCCGGGCGATCCCGAGCCGGCGCGTCTCGATCACCCAGGACGCCCCGGTCAGAGAGTTGAGGAAGACGAACAGGAGCAGCTGTGTGCTTGCGCCGCCGCTGAATCGACTCGAGCTCGTGGTGTATGGCCCCCCGGCGGGCGCGGTGAGCGTCACCGCAACCGCGGGGGTCGCCCTCGCCAGCGTGCTCGCAGTGTCCAGCGCGGACGTGAAGGTCGTTCGCCCGTTGCGCTGAATCAGCTGCGCGACGGTCAACACCCGAGCCTGGCCGGCGACGGCCGACTGTACAGTCGCTCGCAGCTGCTGTGCGACCGAATCCGGTCGGGCGAAGTAGTTGACGCTGACGCGCCCTCCCTGCGCCAACACGGCGTCGTAGCTTCCGGGCACAGCGATCCCCGCGTCGACGGTGCCGTGGGCGACAGCGCTCTGGAGGTCGCTGATGCTCCGGTATTTGATCAGCTCGAGAGACGGCGCCGCCCTCAAGGCAGCGACGAATTGACTGGCCAGCGGGCCGCCGGACCCGCCGAGGAAGCCCACCCGCGCCTTGTTGGAGCCAAACGCGGCGCCGAGCAACAGGATGATGGTCATCGGCAGGATCAGCAGGAAGAACAGTGATGCTCGCCAGCGCAGTAGGCGGCGTAGGTCGACGCGGGCAATCGCGAGCG
Organism: uncultured Solirubrobacteraceae bacterium; assembly: GCA_955652345.1. Taxonomy (GTDB): domain Bacteria; phylum Actinomycetota; class Thermoleophilia; order Solirubrobacterales; family Solirubrobacteraceae; genus Palsa-465. Next base: position 12,038 of record CATPBV010000006.1, read on the forward strand.
CCTTCACCGCGCCACCAGCCGTCCCGCCCGCACGGCGGCGAGCGTGCCTGTTACGAGGGCGAAGGCGAGGATCGCGGCCACGGGTCCGAGCACCGCGGAAACTCCGGCGCCGCCGACCATGTTCTCGATGCCGCGCAGGAACCACGCCTGCGGCGTCAGCAGGCTGAGCGC
>CATPBV010000007.1 GCA_955652345.1 uncultured Solirubrobacteraceae bacterium
AGCACCTGGGCGACGATGTACACGACCAGAACGTTGACGATCACCCCGATCCCTAGGAATGTGACCAGCAGAGCGAGCGTCTGGCCGAGGGCAGCGTCCGCGAGGATCGGCATCTCGGGTGGGAGGGTACCTCAGCCGCCCACCGTCGGCGACGGGATGTGCTCCGGTGGTACGGTCGCCGCGAGCGCGGCCCGGTAGCTCAGTGGTAGAGCAGCGGACTCATAATCCGTCGCGCGCAGGTTCGACCCCTGCCCGGGCCACTGAGAAGATGGGGTCGCAGCCACAGATTGTGGAATAATTCAATAATCATGATGGATCGTCTCCTCGTCCTCTTCGCAGCCGTGTGCTTTGGCACGACTGGCACTGCGCAGGCGCTCGGCCCTCGTGTGAGTCCACTTGCAGTCGGCGCCGCACGCATCGCGATCGGCGATGGCCTCCTGGTCCTCGTCGCGGGGCTCGCGCGGCGGCGCGCCCCGGCTCGAAGCACGCTGACCTGGCCTCGCGCGGAGGTCGCCGCCGCGGCAGTCCTCGTCGCCGTCTTCCAGCTGGCCTTCTTCGCGGCGATCCGGCAGACCGGCGTCGCAATCGGGACAGTGGTCGCGATCGGCAGCGGCCCCTGCGTCGCCGGTGGCCTGGGCGCACTGTTTGCCGGAGACCGTCTCACCGCGCGCTGGGCGGCGTCGACTGCCGTTGCCGTTGCGGGCATCGTGCTGCTCGCGCTCGCGGGCGGCGGTGCCCATGTCGAGGCCGGGGGCGTTGCGCTTGCCTTGGTGGCCGGCGCCGGATATGGCGGTTACACGGTCGCCGCCAAACGGCTGCTGCTCCTCGGCCATGCCCCGTGGGACGTCATGGCGCGGGTGTTCGGCCTCGCCGGGCTCCTGTTGCTCCCCATGCTCGCGCTCACCAGCTCGGCACCGCTTGCAAGCGCAAGTGGGATCTGCCTCGCGCTGTACCTTGGCGCGATACCGACCTGCCTCGCCTACCTGTGTTTCGCGCGCGGCCTGCAGACACTCGGAGCGGGCGACACGGCGAGGCTCGTCCTCGCCGAGCCGCTAACCGCCACCGTCCTCGGCGCCGTAGTCCTAGCAGAGAACCTCGGCGTCCAGGCGATCGCCGGGGTTGTCCTCATCATCCTGGGGCTGCTCGTGCCCACGCTGCCCGCTGCGCACGAGGGCCCAGTCCCTTTCATCCGTGCGGGAGCAGACGCCGTTGCCCCCCTCGGCGCGCAACAGCGGGCGGCCACATGACCACAGCGCCCGAGCCGATCGAGCGCGTGAGCGCAGTCGAGGCGCTGCTGCGGATCCTGCGCGCGCGAATCCTCGACGGCGAGCTCGCTCCCGGCTCGCGCCTGGTAGAGCGCGAGCTGACCGAGCGCTTCGACGTCGCCCGCCACACGCTGCGCGCCGCCCTGCGCTCGCTGGCCGCCGAAGGCCTGGTCGTGATCGAGCCCGACCGCGGCGCGCGTGTTAAGGCCCTCGCCGCCGCCGAACTCGGCCCGCTCTTCGAGCTACGAACTGCGCTCGAGGTCGAGGCCTCTCGGCTTGCGCTCGCCCGTCACGGAGGCCGCCTGCCCGCCACCGTTCACCAGGCGGTGCAGCACCTCGTTGCCGTCTGCGCGGGGTCACCGGCCTGGAGCGCGGTCACCGCCGCCCACGACGACGTGCACCACGCAATCGTGACCGCCGCGGGCTCGCCCCGCATCGAAGCCGCCTACGACGCACTTGCCGCCGAGCTCCAGGTCTTTCTCATCCAGATGCGGCCCGAATGGTCGATGCCCCGCATGGCCAAGCACCACCAGACACTACTTCGTGACCTCGAAGCGAGCGGACCCGACGCGCTCCGCGCTCACATCGCCGATGGGCTTCAGAGCGTCCTGCGAGCCTCCCACTAGGGAGGTCCCGGGTCGACGACGAGCGGGTGGCCGGCGAGTTCGGCGACGAGTCTCATTGCTTCCTCTGCCGACACATACCGCTGCAGCCGCGGGCGGACGAGGACCATCGACAACAGCTTGCTCGTTGGCGTACTCCTTGGAGGCGAGCGAGTGCCTTCGATCCGCCACACCATCTCGGTGGGAACACATCGGTGACAGTGCCCGTTCCGTCCTGCCAGATGTCGAAGACTTGCCGGATCGTCTGCCTGTTGGACTCTGCGCGAGCGGCAGGTGTCTGGAGTCATGCGGTCGCTCTGTGCGTTCTTGCGGGACGTCTATGCACTGGCGCCGTCGAGCGGCAGCCACACGTGGAAGACCGTCCGTCCGGGTGTTGAGTCGAAATCGATCGAGCCGCCAAGTCGTTCGGTGACTATCCGGCGCGCGGTGTCGAGCCCTAGGCCGGTGCCTTCGCCGACGTCCTTGGTGGTGAAGAAGGGGTCGAACACCCGGTCGCGGATGACGTCAGGGATTCCCGGTCCGGTGTCGGCGATATCGACCCGGGCGCAGATGCCGTCGCGTGCGGTGGCGATCTCGATCGTGCCCGAGTCGCTGAGCGCTTCAATCGCGTTCGCGAGCAGGTTGGTCCAGACTTGGTTGAGCTCGGAGCCTCGGAGGGTGACCTTCGGCAGTGAGCGGTCGTAGTCGCGCTGGATCTTGATCGAGGTGTGCTTGACCTTGTGAGAAAGGACAACGAGGGTTGTCTCGAGACCTTCGTGGATGTCGGTCTCGACGAGGTCGCCTCGGTCGGCGAATGCGTACGCCTTGATGGCCTTGACGAGCTTGCCCATGCGGTCGGTCGACTCCGCGATCTCGGCCGCCAGCCCGCGGGCCGTGAGCGACGCCGCGATCCAGGCGATCGCGTCGCTCGTTGCCGGGCCGGCGATCGTGGCTACACGAGCGAGCCACCGCGCGTCGACCCCGGCAGCCGCAAGCGGTTCGGTCAGGCGCCACGGCTCGGCCACGCCGAGGTGCTCGAGCGATTGGAGTAAGTCATCTTCCGCATCGGCCGCATCGAGCGTGGATAGGGAGTTCCGCGATGCGGCCCGCTCAATCGCCTCGCGTTGCATCATCACGAGTTCCTGCGCCTGCTCGCGCTCCATCCCAGATTCGACGAACAGGCCGATCGTCGACGCCAGCACGTCGAGCGCCTCGGCTAGATCGGCCGCCGCGCGTCGCGCTGCCGACGCGGGGTTGTTGAGCTCGTGTGCGAGCCCGGCCGCCATCGTGCCGAGCGACGCCAACCGCTCGCGATTCTGCTCGCGCGCCGCCCAACGGGCTGAGAAAATCCGGACCGCACGCATCACCCGGCGGTGTACGGAGCGCTGGCTGAGGGCCAGCCGGGTGAAGTCCTCCGGCTCGACAACCGCCATCCGGACGTCCGTCTCGGCGCGCAACTCGCCTGCGAAACCGGTCTCGGTCAGTGTTGTGATCGCGCCCATCCAGGTCGGTGCGACCTGACGCCCGACCTGCTCGACGCGGCCTGCTTCGAAGATCAGGCCCTGCACGACGCCTTCCAGCAGCAGGAAAACGCCAACGGACGGCTGGTGGGGCTCAGCGACGACTGTGTCGGCCGGCACCTCACGGATTGCGGCGACCTCCTGCCAGAGTGCCAGTTGCTCGTCGTCGAGCTCGTCGAAAAGGTCGATCCCACGGAGCTCCTCGAGTGTGGCTCGCCCCGGGTCGGTCATGCGCTGGCCAGGTACTCGTGGATCAGCGAGACGGCCATCGACCCCTCGCCGACGGCGTTGGCCACTCGCTTGATCGACCGAGTTCGCACGTCGCCGGCGACGAACACGCCGGGCACGCTCGTCTCGAGCGCGTACGGTTCGCGGGACAGCGGCCAGCCGTGATCGCGCACCTCGGGACCCGCGAGGATGAAACCGTGCTCGTCGCGCGCGACGACGCCCTCGAGCCAACCGGTGCGGGGCGTGGCGCCGATGAACACAAAGCAGGCGTCGACGTCCTCGACCGTCTCGGTCCCGTCCGACGCGCGTATCCTCAGTGCGCGGAGGTGGCCATCCTCGCCTTCGGCGGAGATCGCCTGCGCGCCGGTCCGCACCTCGACGTTCGGCAATGCTGCGATCTGCTCGATCAGGTAGTGGGACATCGACTTCACGAGCGAGGCGGCCCGCACGAGCATCGTCACCCGATCGGCGTAGCCGCTGAAATACACCGCGGCCTGGCCAGCGGAGTTGGCGCCGCCGATCACGACGACATGCTGGTCGGTACACCCGCGCGCTTCGTTCACCGCGGCGCCGTAATAGATGCCAGCGCCCGTCAGCTCCGCAAAGCCGGGAGCGTTCAGCTGGCGATAGGAGACACCCGACGCGACCAGCACCGTGTTGGCGCTCAGGATCCCGCCGCCGGTTAGCTGCACTAGCCGCCCGGACCCTTCGATCTGAAGCGCGACCGCTTCCTGCACGGTGACGAGCTCCGCTCCGAGCCGACGCGCCTGATCTGTCGCCCGCCGCGCCAGGTCGGAGCCGCTCAACCCCGCCGGGAAGCCGAGATAATTCTCGATCCTGCTCGACTGGCCCGCCTGGCCTCCCGGCGCCTCACGCTCGACCATCACGGTGCGAAGCCCCTCCGAGGCACCGTACACGGCGGCCCCGAGCCCTGCCGGACCGCCGCCGACGATCACCAGGTCGTAGTGATCGCCGACCGGCTGGGCAGAGATTCCGAGCCGTTCCGCCAACTCGAGCATCGTCGGTCGCTCGAGGATCGATCCGTCTTCGAGCAGCGCGACCGGCAGCCTGTCCGCGTCGACGCCGGCGACCGACAGCAGCTCCTGCGCCTCGCCATCGCGCTCGACGTCGAGCCACCGCGCTGGCACGCGATTACGAGCCAGGAAATCGCGCACGTCGTGCGACTCCTTGGAGAACCGATGGCCGATGACGCGCACTCCGCCCGACTCCAGCGCCGCGCCGGCCTCCCAGGTCGTGAGCAGGTCCTCGAGCACCGGGAACAGCTGCTCCTCGGGCGGGTCCCATGGCTTCAGCAGGTAGTAGTCGAGCGCCACTTCGTTGATCGCCTGGATCGCCGCCTCAGTGTCGGCGTACGCCGTCAATAGAACCCGCTTCGCCTCCGGCGCCAGCTCCCGCGCCCGCACGAGGTAGTCCGTCCCGGACAGGCCAGGCATCCGCTGGTCGGCGACCAGCAGTGCCACCTGCTCCCCGCGAGCCCGGACCTGTCTGAGGAGGTCGAGCCCCTCGGCACCCGAGCCGGCGCGCATCACCCGATACCGCTCGCCAAAGCCGCGCCTCAGATCGCGCGAGACAGCAGCCAGGACTGCCGGCTCGTCGTCAACCGCGACGATCGCCGGGCGGCGCCGCTGGGCTTGAAGATCCTGCTGATCCACATCCG
>CATPBV010000008.1 GCA_955652345.1 uncultured Solirubrobacteraceae bacterium
GCGGAGCGCTTCGCCGAGCTCTCGGAGCGGATGCTCGACGCCGGTCGACGTCTCGGCGTGGACGACGGCCAAGAGCCGGGCATCTGGATGGTCGTCGAGCGCGTCGAGCAGGCGGTCGTTCTCGACGTACTCGCCCCAGTCCGCCTCGACGGGTACGACCCGCGCCCCGCAGCGCCGCGCGAGCTCACAGATGCGATGGCCGAAGTAACCGCAAGTGCCGACGATCACGACATCGCCCGGCTCGATCAGGTTGACGAGCCCCGTCTCCATGCCGGATGTGCCGGTGGCTTGCAATGCGAGCACGAGCCCACTGTCGGCCCGATACGCCTGGCGCAGCAGGTCGACCACCTCCACTAAGATGTCGTGGAAGTCGGGGTCGAGATGACCCAGCATCGGTCTGTGCATCGCCGCTAGCGCGTTGGGGGAGACATTGCTGGGCCCGGGGCCGCAGAGCAGGCGCTCGGGGGGATCGAGGCGAGGAGGAACGTGCGAGAGCGAGATCATCGCGCCAAGGTACTCCTCCATTCCCTAAGCGAATAGCTAAGAATTCAGCGCAGATCCAAAGACTGCACTCTATGTATTGACTGGAGCCGCACCGATAAGCAAATTCCTCTAAGAGCCCTTGCCAGAAACCACTGAGCACGCTCTACTGCCGCGTCCATGACCAAAACGAGCTCACGCCTACATCGAAGCGAGCTGGCCGTTCCGGGAAGCAACGCCCGGATGCTCGAAAAGGCCCCCGACCTGGGGGCCGACATCGTGATGCTCGATCTCGAGGACGCCGTCGCTCCCGACGACAAGGAGCAGGCGCGCGTCAACATCATCGAGGCGCTCGGCGCGCTCGACTGGTCGAGGTGCTCGGTGTCGCTGCGAATCAACGGCCTCGACACGCACTACTGCTACCGGGACTTGGTCGACGTGGTCGAGAAAGCGGGTCAGCACATCGACACGATCATGATCCCCAAGGTCGGCAGCGCCGGCGATGTGCACCTGGTCGCGACGCTCCTGACCCAGATTGAGGACGCGATGCGCCTGCCGCACCGGATCGGGATCGCGGTGCTGATCGAGACCGCGATGGGGATGGTCAAGTGCGAGGAGATCGGCGCGGCGTGCCCGGAGCGAATGGAGGCGATGGTGTTCGGCGTCGCCGACTACGCGGCCTCGCTGCAGAGCCACACAACCTCGATCGGGGGAGCGAATCCCGACTACGCCGTGCTGACCGATGCGGGCGATCGACCGGAACGGGAGCGCCACTGGGGCGACCAGTGGCACTACGCGCTGTCGCGCATCGCCGTGGTCTGCCGCGCCTACGGTCTGCGCCCAATCGACGGCCCGTTCGGAGATTTCACGGACGCCGACGGGTACCTCGCGTCGGCCCGCCGGGCGGCGGTGCTCGGCTATGAGGGCAAGTGGGCGATCCATCCCTCGCAGATCGAGCTTGCCAACGAGGTCTTCACTCCCGACGACCACCTGGTCGAGAAGACGCACCGGATCATCGCCGCGATGAAGGAAGCCGCCGCCGATGGCAAGGGCGCTGTCTCGCTCGACGGGCGCCTGATCGATGCCGCCTCGATCCGCATGGCGGAGACGCTGCTCGCCAAGCTCGAGCAGATCGAGGCTCGCGAGAACGGCGACGCCACGATCAAGCCGCTGCGCAATCGCGCGAGCGCAGGCTAGCCGCGGGGACTACGCCGGCTGCAGCAGCTCGAGCACGGCGCGCGCCTGCTTCGTGTTCGCGCGGCCGACCTCGAACTCCCAGCACACGCCGTCGTCGAAGGTGACATCGAACGGAAGCGCCAGCTTGCCTTCTCCGAGCGCCGCCGAGCTCACACGCTCGCGCGCGACTCGCGCCGCGACGCTCGTCGCCTTAGGGCTGGTGAGGCCCTGCCGTCCGTCCAGCAGCACGAGCTCCGTCGCGGTGAGCGCGAGATAACCGATCTTGCCGCTCCGCGTGCCGAGCGGCGAGCGACCGCCCCCCGCACGTTCCGCTGCCATCTCGGCGCCGACCTTCAGGGCGGAGCCGGCCGCCTGGCCGATCGCCGCGCCGGTCATCACGGCCTTGGGGCGGCCCTTGGGGGTGACGATCACGCCCGCCTCGATCGGGCTGCCAACGAGCTGGTCCACGTTGCGCACGAGCTAATCCTCGCACGAAGGCATCACGCTCTCGCCTGCTCGACGAACGCCCGCACGAGCTGCGAATCGTCGTTGGCGCGTGTCACCGCGACGAGCTCCGAGCTCGGCGCCCCGCTGACCGGCCGGTACGTGACGCCCTCGAGCGTGAGCGCGGCGACGGACGCCGGGACCAGCGAGATCCCGATTCCGGCGGCGACGAGGCCGATGATCGTCAGCATCTCAGGGGCGTACTGGACGATCCGCACCGCCGCGCCCCGAGCTGCCACGGCCCCGATCAGCAGATCGTGGAAGCCGGGAGCCTGCGCGCGCGGGAACAGCACGAATGGCTCGCCGGCGAGTCGCGCCAGCGGCACTCGCCGAAGCCCCGCAAGGGCATGGCCGGCGGGAAGCGCCGCAACCGTTCGCTCCCGCATCACCGCATCGACCCGCAGGCCGGGGTCGTCCTCGATCGGCGGCCGCACCAGCCCGACGTCGATCACCCCCGCGCTGAGCGCACGCAGCTGCTCGACCGTCGAGCGCTCCCGGAGCTCCAGCTCGATCCCGGGGCGCGCCGCGCGGAAGCGTTGGACGACTCCCGGGACGATCGAGAACAGCGCCGATCCGACGAAGCTGACCCGCAGGCGCCCCGTCTGCCCGGCGTCGATCCGCCGCGCCGTGTCGACGGCTCCGTCGAGCTCGCCGAGCAGCGCGCGAGCGTCGTGCAGGAAGGCGGCGCCCGCGGCCGTCAGCTCGACGTGCCTGCGCGTCCTGGTCAGCAGCTTGCATCCCATCTCCTCCTCGAGCTGGCGGATCTGGCTGCTCAGCGGAGGCTGCGAGATGTGCAGGCGCGCCGCGGCGCGCCGGAAGTGCAGCTCCTCCGCGACCGCGACGAAATAGCGAAGTTGGCGTAGCTCCATGGTGATCCGGAATCCGAATCAATAATGCCGGATTCTGTATTGGACACGATCACCGCAACGGCGTAGCGTCAGCTTTGTCTGTCCTCATGTCCTTTCTGCTCACCTGTCCGAACTGCGGCACGCGTGAGGTGACCGATTTCGCTTACGGCGGCGAGATCTCGCCCCGCCCGAAGGCTCGCCCCAGCTTCCGCGAGCTCAACGAATACAACTACTTCCGCCGCAACGTCGCGGGCGTCCAGCGCGAATGGTGGTTTCACCGCTCGGGTTGCCGGGCGTGGTTCATCGCCGAGCGGGATACCACCACCAACGAGGTCCTGTCGACGACGCTCCCCTTCGAGGAGCCCGAGCCCCCGGCGGCGGCATGAGCAGGCTCCCACAGCGACCGGGCGAGCGGATCGACCGCTCCAAAGTCATCCGCTTCACCTTCGACGGCAAGAGCGTCGAGGCGTACGAGGGCGACACGGTCGGCTCGGCGCTGTTCGCCGCGGGCCAGCGCACGTTCTCCCGCAGCTTCAAGTACCACCGCCGCCGCGGCCTCATGTGCTGCGCAGGGCAGTGCCCGAACTGCATCGTTGCAGTCGACGGCGCCCCCGGCGCGCGGGCCTGCATCGAGCCGGTCCGCGAGGGGATGGCGGTCGAGCACCTGAACGCCAAGCCCGGGCTCGAGTTCGACGCGATGCGCGCGACGGACCTCGTCGGCGGCCCGTTCACCCCTCCGGGCTTCTACTACAAGACGTTCATTCGCCCGCGGCGCCTGTGGCCGCTGTACGAGAAGGTCCTGCGCCACGCCGCGGGGCTCGGCGTGCTTCCGCGCCATCGCGAAGACCGCGAGTGGCGGACTGAGTACCGGCGGCGGCACGCGGATGTGCTTGTGGTCGGCGGCGGCTTGGCCGGGCTCAGGGCTGCCGCCCGCGCGGCCGAGCTCGGCGCCGACGTGGTGCTGGTCGACGAGGGACCTGAGCCCGGAGGCTCGGCGCTCTTCAGCAAGGACCGGGAGCGGATCGCGCCGCTCCTGACCGCCGCCAGAGATGCGGGCGTCGAGATCCTGTCCGGCGCGTCCGCGCTCGGGTACTTCGACGGGCTGGTCCCGGTGTGGCAGGGCCAGACGCTTCACCAGATTCGGGCTCGGAGCCACGTGTTCGCCACCGGCACGATCGAGCAGCCGCTCCTGTTCGCGGGCAACGACCTTCCCGGCATCATGCTGTCAGGCGGTGCGCTGCGTCTTATGGGGCTCTATGCCGTCAGCCCCGGCGGTCGCGCAGTGCTCGCCACGGCTTCGGACCGTGGACTCCACGCCGCCCTCGCCCTGCACGAGCGCGGAGTGTGGATTGCGGCGGTCGCCGATCTGCGACCGACCCTCGGCGCGCTGGCCGACGAGCTGAAGGCGCGGGGAGTCGAGGTGCTCGCGGGCCACACGGTGATCGAGGCGCGCGGCAGCAAGCTCGTGACCCAGGCGGTGCTCGCTCCGCTCGGCGGCGGTGCAGAGCGGACGTTCGACTGCGACCTGTTGGTGGTCTCCGGCGGCGCCACACCCGCAACCTCGCTCCTGTCCCAGACGGGCGCGGAGACTCGCTATGACCCGCAGCTCGGCCACTTCGCGCTGGCCGGTACTGCACCCGGGGTGCACGCCGCCGGCGAGGTGGCGGGCGTCGAGGGCGCCGAGGCGATCGCCGCGTCGGGCGCGCTCGCGGGCATGCTCGCCGCGCACGAGCTGGGATTCGGAGACGAGCGCTCGCGCGTGTATGCCGCCGAGCTGGTCGATGGCCTCGCCGCCCCCGGGCAGGAGCGAGCAGCCGTGGCCGTGCCGCCGGCGGACGCCGCCGGCGAGTCCAGGGGCAGGTGCTTCGCCTGCCTGTGCGAGGACGTGACCAGCAAGGACATTGCGCGGACAGTGGCCGAGGGCTACGACTCGATCGAGCTCGCCAAGCGCTACACGACCGTGACGATGGGCCCCTGCCAGGGGCGGATGTGCCAGCTGCCCTCGATCCGGCTGATGGCGGAGCACACCGGCCAGAGCCTGGCCGACGTCGGCACGACGACCGCGCGGCCGCCGTGGATCCCGGTGCCGATGGGAGTGCTCGCCGGCAGGCCGTTCGAGCCGGCCAAGCGCTCGTCGATCCACTGGCGCCATCGCGCGCTCGGCGCGAGCGTCAACTGGGCGGGCGACTGGCGCCGCGCTTACGACTACGGCGATCCGCAGGGCGAGGCGCTCGCGGTCCACGAGGCGGCTGGCCTGATCGACGTGTCGACCCTCGGCAAGTTGCTGGTGAGCGGGCCTGAGGCGGGCGAGTTCCTGGATCGCCTGTATCCGAACCGCTTCTCGAACCTGAAGCCCGGCCGGATCCGCTACGGGGTGATCAACTCCGACGCCGGCCGGATCGTCGACGACGGAACCATCTGCCGCCTCGACGAGAACTCCTTCTACGTGACCACCACATCCAGTGGCGCCGGGGCGATGGAGGAGTGGTTCTCGTGGTGGCTTGCGGACTGGGGGATGCAGGTCCATCTGACCGACGTGACCCAGGGTCTTGCGGCGGTCAACCTGGCCGGTCCGCGGGCGCGCGAGATCATGGGCCGGGTCTCCGATATGGATTGCTCGAACGAGGCGTTTCCGTATCTCGACGGCAAGCAGGGCCAGGTCGCGGGTGTGCCGTGCCTGATCCTGCGGATCGGATTCGTCGGCGAGGTCGGCTACGAGATCCACTTCTCCTCGGCGTATGGCGAGCACGTCTGGGACTCGCTGCTCGAGGCTGGCAGCGATCTCGGGATCCGCCCCTTCGGGCTCGAGCCCCAACGGATCCTGCGCCTTCAGAAGATGCACATCCTCGTCGGCCAGGACACCGACTCCGAGTCGACGCCGTTCGGCGCGGCGATGCCGTGGATCGTGAAGCTCGACAAGGACGAGGACTTCATCGGCAAGTGGGCGCTCGAGCACTACGCGGAGCACGCGCCCGAGACCTCGCTGGTCGGGTTCACCCTGGCCAACGGCCGCGTCCCGACCGAAGGCGCCGTGGTGGTCGATCCGCAGGGCGAGCCGGCCGGCCAGGTGACGAGCGCCCGCTACTCGCCGGTGCTCGGGCAGGTGATCGGGATGGCGTGGGTGCCCAGCGCGCTCGCCGGCGACGGGGCGACGGTCAGGATCTCCGACGAGGGGGACACTCTGTTCGCGCGGCTCCAGACCAAGCCTTTCTATGACCCGGAGGGGGAGGTGCTGCGCTCGTGAGCCTTGCCTTCCTCCAGGCTGGTGGACTGACGGCGGTGGCGGGCACGCCGATGGAGCACGCCGCGCGCGAGGCCGGCGCCCACTTCGAGGTGCGCGACGGTTGGAACGTCGCCGTCTCGTACGAGTCGCCGAACGCCGAGGCACTGGCCTGCGTCGAGCGCGCCGGCTGGGCCGACGTGTCCCATCTCGGGAAGCTCGAGATCCAGGCGAGCGAGCACGATTTGGCGGCGATCGCCGCCGCGGCGGCCGACGGCGCCCAGCTCGAGCTCGGCACGGCAACCCGCGCGGCCGGAGCATGGTGGTGTCCGCTGACCCGGGGCCGGATGCTCGTGATCTGCGAGCCAGGCGAGCTGGCGGGGCTCCGGGGCGCTGTGCTCGAAGCGAGCGCGCGGGCAACCGCGCCGGTGTCGGTGGTCGACGTCAGCACCGTGTTCGCGGCGATGACGCTGATCGGGCCGCTCGCGCGCGAGGTGTTCGCCCGGTTCTGCGCCGCCGATCTGCGGCCGGCCGCGACCCCGGTGTGCGGTCTGCGCCCCGGGTCGATCGCCCGCCAGCCCGGAGTGATCCTGCGCGAGGAAGAGGACCGTTTCCTGTTTCTGTTCGGGTGGGCGATCGGGCACTACATGTGGACGCAGGTCGCGGACGCCGGCGCGCACCTGGCCGGCAGGCCGGTCGGCCTCGACGCGCTCGCAGCGCTTCCGCAGCCTGCACAGGAGGCGGCGTCTCGTGCTTGACA
>CATPBV010000009.1 GCA_955652345.1 uncultured Solirubrobacteraceae bacterium
CTCATGCGCGAGATCGCGGAGGCTGCGTGGCGCTGCGCCGATCCGGGTGTGCAGTACGACACAACGATCAACCAGTGGCACACCTGCCCTGAGTCCGGCCGGATCAACGCGTCTAACCCGTGTTCGGAATACATGCACGTTGATGACTCGGCTTGCAACCTAGCGTCGCTGAACCTGATGAAGTTCCGCAGAGCGGATGGCACGTTTGATGTCGAGGCCTTCAGGCACGCCGTCGACATCATGTTCCTCGCCCAGGAGATAGTCGTCTCGCCGTCGAGTTACCCGACCGAGGGGATCGGACGCAACGCGCGTGCCTTCCGCCAGCTCGGGCTTGGGTACGCCAACCTTGGCGCATACCTGATGGCTGACGGGATCCCGTATGACTCGGATGCCGGTCGGGGAACCGCGGCCGCGATCACTGCCCTGATGACCGGTCGCGGATATCTGCAATCGGCGCGGATCGCCGCGGCAATGGGTCCGTACGACCGCTACGCCGAGAACCGCGAGGCGCACAACGCCGTCATGCGGATGCACCGTGACGCGGGCTGCGCGATCCCCGACTCTACGTGCAGTGACACAGACCTCCTTGCGGCTGCTCGGTCCACATGGGATGAAGCAGTCACGGCCGGCGAGGAGCACGGCTATCGGAATGCCCAAGCCGTAGTCTTGGCGCCCACTGGGACAATTTCCTTTTTAATGGACTGTGACACCACGGGGGTAGAACCTGACTTCTCACTGGTCAAGTTCAAGGAGCTCGTCGGAGGCGGTCAGATGACGATCGTCAACCGCACAGTTCCGTTGGCACTCCAGACTCTCGGTTACAGCGACGAGCAGATCGAGCAGATCGTCGCCTACATCAATGAGCACGGCACGATCGTCGGAGCCCCCGATCTCGCGGAAGAGCACATGCCTGTGTTCGACGTTGCGGTCGGCGAGCGCGCGATCTCGCACATGGGTCACCTGAAGATGATGGGAGCCGTTCAGCCTTTCATTTGCGGGGCGATCTCGAAAACCGTGAATCTTCCGGAAAGCGCAACGGTTGAGGACATCGCCGACGCCTACTTGCAGGCATGGCACCTCGGGATAAAGGCGCTCGCCATCTATCGCGATGGCTCGAAGACAGCGCAAGCCCTGCGGACCGATGCGCAGAAATCCGCGCCGGTGTCCAATCAGGAGGCGCTTGACAGGGCGATCGCGGAAGCGCTCGAGAAGGCGCCGCCGAAGCGTCGTCGGATGCCGCGCGAGCGGCAGTCGATCACCCACAAGTTCTCGATCGGCGGTCACGAGGGCTACATCACCGCCGGGATGTACGACGACGGCTCGGTGGGCGAGATCTTCCTGACCGACATCGGCAAGGAGGGCTCGACGCTGCGCGGGATGATGAACTCGTTCGCAACGGCGATCTCGATCGCGCTGCAGTACGGGGTCCCGCTCGAGACGCTCGTGCGCAAGTTCAGCTACATGCGCTTCGAGCCCGAAGGGATGACCTCGAATCCGGAGATCCCGTTCGCCAAGTCGATGCCCGACTACATCATGCGGTGGCTTGCATCGCGCTTCCTCGACGTCGATCTCCAGGAGGAGCTGGGGATCCTCACCAAGGAGGTCCGCGCGCGGAAGGCCGCCCAGGAAGCGGCCAGCTCACAGCTCGGAGACACTGCTGGTCCCGCACCAGCCGAGAATGGAGAGGACGGGCCTTCCGAGGGCAACGGCCATAGCCATCCGTCGGCGCGAGCCACGGCGTCGCCGACACGCACGCCGGCGACGGCCGCGCTGACCGACGAGCCGCCGGTGGTGCCCGCAGTGCGCGCCGGGCTCGACCTCGGCCCGGCGTGTCAGCAGTGCGGCGGGATGATGCAGCGAACCGGCAGCTGCTACACGTGCTCTAGCTGCGGGTTCAACACCGGCTGCGGCTGAGAGCAGTAGGTCATTCCGGTGGCGGAAGCAGGCGCCCGGGCTCCGCTGACGCTCACGCGCCCTTCCCTCGAACTGGTTACATGAGCTCTCGCGCCGTCGTTTAGGGTTGCGGGACTTGGTGAGGTTTCGGAGCCTCCGCATCTTGATTGGGTTGGTGGTTGCCGTGGGCGTGGCCGGGGCGGCGATCGCGGCTGGCACCATTGGCTCGGGCCGTATCGGCCCTGCCTTGCGTATCACCGGCAACGGTCGGCTGCTGCAGCCGCCGGGCCAGCTGGTGACGCTCGGCCATTTCCCTACCGGCGGCGCGCTCACGCCTGATGGGCGGTTCTACTGGACCGTGTCGACCGGGAGGGCGTTGAACGACCTCCGGATCGTCGCCATCGGCCGAAAGCACCCGCGGGTGATCCAGATCCTGCCGCTCCCCGGCGCCTCGGGCGGGATTGCAATCGACGGTAAGCGATCTCGCGTGTACGTGTCGGGTGTCCCGGACTCGACTAACACCGATCAGCGGCGGCCGGGGCTCCCTGGTCGCGGTGGCGACGTGATCCACGTCTTCCGCTACAACAACCACAGCGGCATCGCCACGGAGACGGGCACTATCGCCGTGCCGCCGCCGACCTCGGCGCCTATCCCGCAGAGCTTCCCGCCTCAGAAGTCCGGCCATGAATCGTGGCCTGACCGGCTCGCCGTCTCGCCTGACGGCCAGACGCTGCTCGTGCCGCTCAATCTCGCCGACGCCGCAGCGGTGATCGATACGCGCTCGCACCTCGTCCGTTACGTGCCCACGGGCGAGTATCCGTACGGGGCGGCGATCTTGGCCGGCGGGCGAACGGGGCTTGTCTCGAACGAGGGGCCGGGCACGGTGTCAGTGATCGCGCTCGGCAGCGCGACCAAGATCAAGGACATCCAGGTCGGCGCGAACCTCTCCCATCCGGAAGCAATTGCGCTCAACCCCCGGAGGTCGCTCGCGTATGTGGCGATCGCCAACGAGGATCAGGTGGCGGTCATCGACACCGCCAGAATGACCGTCGCCAAGGTGCTCTCGGTCGAGCGGCCGCAGGGTGGAGGGGAGTCGCCGGTCGCGCTCGCGGTCGCCCCGGACGGACGCCGGTTGGTGGTCGCCGAGGCGGCGGCTGACGAGCTGGCGGTGTTCGCGCTTCCATCTGGAAGGCTGATCGGACGGATACCGACCGCCGCTTATCCCGCAGATGTACAGGCGACGGGCAAGCGGCTGGTATGGATCGCGGCCAAGGGCTTCGGTGCGGGGCCCAACCCGAACGGTCCCAACCCGGTCCTCACAAGCGACAACAACCTGCTTCGCCATCCCGGCAGCGCGGTGCTCAGCTCGGGTCGCGCCGGAATCATGACGTTCCCGAACGATCGTCAGATCGGGCTGCTGACGGCCCGCGCCAATCACCAGGTGATCCCGATCAACCACGAGCGCCCGCCCGCCGGCACTCCGCTCCGCCGCGGCGGCCCGATCAAGCACGTGTTCTTCATCATCCGCGAGAACCGCACCTATGACCAGGTCCTCGGCGACGTTCGTCGCGGCGATGGCGCGCCAGCGCTAACCCTGTTCGGCAAGCGGGTCACGCCCAACATGCACGCGCTCGTGGGGCGCTTCCCGCTGCTCGACCACGTCTACGCCAACTCCGAGGCGTCGATCGACGGCCACTTCTGGACCAGCGCCGCGGCCGTGTCCGACTACGTGCAGAAGAACTGGCAGCAGAACTACGCCGGTCGCAATCGCCCGTACGACTTCGGCGCGTACACGATCAGCTGGCCCGGAACCGGGTTCCTGTTCGACCGGGCGCAGCGCCAAGGCATCTCCTACTTCAACTACGGCGAGGCGATCGCAGGCACGGTGCCGCCGAACGTGCTCAAGGTGGTCGGCGTGACGGACAAGGACATCGGCCCGGCGCAAGCCAAGCTCGAGACCGAGAAGTTCGCCCGGTCAAACTTGGGCTATCCGTTCGGCTGCTATGCGAACGACCTCTCGATTGGCACCGATCCGATCGCTGCCGCGCTTGCGCACACGAACACGGAGACGTTCGACTCCTCGATTCCGCCCGGTGCCTCGCCGAGCTCGGAGTCGCGCTTCTCGTGCTTCGAAAAGGCCTTCGACCAGCAGGTCGCCTCTGGCACAGTGCCCGCATTCAACTATCTCGTCCTGCCCAGCGACCACACAACCGGCGTCCAGCCGGGGACGCGCACGCCGCGGTCGATGGTGGCCGAGAATGACTATGGCCTCGGGCAGATCGTCGACCTGATCTCGCACTCGAAAATCTGGCGCTCGTCGGCGATCTTCGTGATCGAGGACGACTCGCAGGACGGCGCCGACCACGTCGACGCCCACCGCATGCCGGCCGCGGTGATCAGCCCATACGCGAAGCGGGGAGCGGTGATCCACACCCGCTACGACATGCTGTCGGTCATCCGCTCAATCGAGCTGATACTCGGCATGCGCCCGCTCGGCCTCCCAGATGCGCTGGCCACGCCGATGTACGACGCGTTCCAGCCGACCCCTTCGAACTCGGCGGCATACAACGTCCTCGCGCCGACCTACCCACTGCTCCAACGCAACCCCAACACGGCCGTGAACCGCGCGCTCACTCGCGGATACAACTGGATCGCCCGGGACCAGGTTCCTCAGGACTTGTTCGATCGCGTGCTGTGGTTCTCAGTCCACGGCATCGGCTCCCACCCGCCTCCAGCGGGTCCGGGCGCGACGCCCGGACAATGACGGGCAACCGAACCGGCCGCGAGCCCAATCAGATGACCCTCCACAGCTGAGGGCCAACCGGTGAGGCCGCGCGGGTCGCCTTCAACTAGTGGGCAGATAGCGGGTGTGGCACGGCTTGCTCGATCGCTGCCAACCACCCCGCAATGTCGTGCACAACGATCCCCATCTCGCCATCCGAGGTCCGGATGATCAGGAAACGTTGACCGCCAACAACGGTCCTGTGCTTGAACGTCTTTTCCTCGCGTATCCCGATGATCTCGTCAAGCGGAACGACCACATCGGTGCCGATCATGATTCGGAAGATCAGCCGGGTACCGGTGAGAACGAGCTTGCCGTTTCCCCGGATCTCGGGTAGGGACCGCTGCCGCTGCGATAGACCGCGCGCTCGGGCCCTCTAAGGGCTGATTCGGATGTGAGATCGGCTGAGAGACGCGCCTCGACCCGACGACCGCGTCGCCGGATCAGCCCGAGTACCGACAGCGTGACTGTTGCGACGATGACCAGCACCCCGAAGACGATTACCAAAAGCAGAGCCGTGCTCACAGAACAAGCCTAAGTGACGTCCCGGCGGCCTTGCAGGCAGCCGATCATCGTTCGCCCGCTCGCCGGTGGTATCGTCTTCGTGCCAATCGGGTGACACGGAGGTGACCTTTGCGGGTGCGTGGTGTGGCGCTTCACCGAGGACGATGGATTGCGTTTCTCGCGATGGCGGCGCTCTTGATGCTGCCGATCGCGCAGGCAAGCGCCAAGCCTGCGAGAACCACTCCGGCGATGAGAGCATTACTGCGAGCGGTTCACGGCATCTACGGGGCGCAGACTGCCGACCTGCAAGGGCTCGGACCCGCCGAGCTCGGCGTCTCGCTGCACCGTCTCGCCGATGGTTCTCAATCGGGCTTGCGATTGATGCTCTTGCATCCGCCGCAATGGTCTGAGGCGCGCATGTTCGCCAAGGTTCACTACCAGGTCCTCTCGGTCCGCCGGCGAGGTAAGGGACTGCTCCTCACTGCAACCGCGGTGATCCCACACTCGCTTGGACACGTATCGTTCACGATCGACGTGGCACCAGGCCACAGCGTTCGGCTCGTCCTTCACGACCAGCTTGGAAACGTCACTCTGAGGCTCGCCCGGCTTGGTCCGTTCGTATACCGCAGCCTCGCGCGCGCCGCCGCCGGAAGTCCCTATCTGGGTACGTGGACGGTCTCCATGCCCGGCCTCAATGCCTACGGTGTACGGGGTTCCGGTGGAACAACTTGCGCTCAGATCAATCCCTCCGGAACGAGCTCCCCCACACTGACGATCACAGGCGCGGCGCCCGATGGATTCGGGGGACTCGGATTCAGCGGTTCATGGTCCGGTCCGATCCCATACCTGCCCGGCCCGGGGCCGTATCCGGTGTTCAACGCGCACCCGTCGTTTCGTGAAGGGATCGGCGGACCTCCCGACAATGTTGCCGACTACTGGTCCGGGATGTTGACCATCTCCAATACCTACGCGCTGCCTTCGAACTTCAGTGTTGGTCCCTACCGCTTGTCGACCTACTGGTCACTGGTCCTGAGCTCGTTCGGCTGGAACCCTCCGGCGCCACCCCAGTTTCCGTTTTGGCAGGGCGCCGGCCCGTACGAAATGTATCCGTACTCGCCCTGGCCCGGGCAGTGCGAGAACGGTGGCGGGTTCACCATGACGCGGTCCTAACCGGAGCCGAGCGGGTATACCTGCTGGGGGATCCGAGCAGGTGCACTGCTGCCCGCGCAGTTAGCAGAGAAGGCGTGCGAGCGCGAGTGGTTCAATGCACGACCGACTCCCGTGAGCTCGATCGACTACGAAGAGCAGTACAACAACAGCCGCCGCGTTCCCGAGTACGACGAGATCAGCGCCCGCTGGCGGGCCGCATCGAACGAGTATCGCGCCGAGGCGAACGCCGAGCTCGATCAGCCATA
>CATPBV010000010.1 GCA_955652345.1 uncultured Solirubrobacteraceae bacterium
AGCTCGTCCGCGGTCGACGAGCGGATGTTGGTGAGGTGCTTCTCCTTGCAGGCGTTGACGTCGAGATCTTCGGCGCGTGAGCTTTCGCCGACGATCATCCCCTCGTACACCTCCTCGCCCGGTGAGACGAACATCGTTCCCCGCTCCTGAAGGTTGAATAACGCGAACGCTGCCACCGAGCCGCGCCGGTCGGCGACCAGCGACCCGGTCGGACGTGTTCGCAATTCGCCATGCCACGGTTCCCACCGATCGAAAACGTGGTGGACCACCGCGGTGCCCCGCGTCTCGGTGAGGAACTCCGTCCGAAACCCAATCAACCCGCGCGCCGGCACGAGGTATTCCATCCGAACCCAGCCGGTGCCGTGGTTGACCATCTGCTCGAGGCGTCCTTTGCGCATCGCCAGCATCCGCGTGATCGCGCCGACGTATTCCTCTGGCGCGTCGACGCTCAGCCGTTCAATCGGTTCGCACAGGTGCTCGTCGATCTTCCTGGTGACGACCTGCGGGTTGCCGACCGTCAGCTCGAAGCCTTCGCGACGCATCAGCTCGATCAGTACCGCCAGAGCCAGTTCACCGCGACCCTGAACCTCCCAGACGTCCGGGCGCTCGGTCTCGAGGACTCGGAGCGAGACGTTCCCGACCAGCTCGCGATCGAGACGCACCTTGACCTGACTCGCCGTCAGCTTGTCCCCGTCCTGTCCCGCCAGCGGCGAGGTGTTGGTCCCGATCGTGACAGACAGCGACGGCTCATCGACTGTGATCACCGGCAGCGGCCGCGAATCCTCGGCGTCGGTAAGCGTCTCGCCGATCATGATCTCCTGGATTCCCGCGACCCAGATGATCTCGCCGGCGGCAGCCTCCTCCGCGTCGACCCGCTCAAGCGCCTCGGTCACATACAGTTCGCTCACCCTCACCCGCTCGATCCGACCATCCGCGCGGCACCACGCGACCGTCTCGCCGCGGCGTATCACGCCGTGGCGCACACGGCAGATCGCAAGCCGCCCGACGTACGGGGAGGCGTCTAGGTTGGTCACGTGCGCCTGGAGGGGATGCGCTGGATCGTGCTCCGGTGCGGGAACGTGCTCGAGCAACAGCTCCAGCAGCGGTCCGAGATCGCTTCCCTCGTTCAAAGGATCGAGCGACGCCGATCCCGCCCTGGCGTTTGTGTAGACGATCGGGAACTCGATCTGCGACTCGTCGGCGTCGAGGTCGAGGAACAGCTCGTACACCTCGTCGACTACCTCGTTGATCCGGGCATCAGGCCGATCCACCTTGTTGATGGCGAGAATCACCGGCAGACGGGCCTCAAGCGCCTTGCGCAGCACAAAGCGAGTCTGCGGAAGCGGCCCTTCGCTCGCGTCGACGAGCAGCAGCACGCCGTCGACCATCGTCAAACCGCGCTCTACTTCCCCACCGAAGTCTGCGTGCCCCGGCGTGTCGACAATGTTCAACTTGACCCCGCCGTAGCGGACTGCGGTGTTCTTTGCCAGGATCGTGATCCCCTTCTCTCGCTCGAGATCCATCGAGTCGAGCACCCGATCAGCTACATCCTGACCCGAGCGGAACGCTCCCGATTGCCACAACAGAGCATCGACAAGCGTCGTCTTGCCGTGATCGACGTGAGCGACGATCCCGATGTTGCGGATGTCCTCGCGCCTAGCCATCGGCCAGTCACGATAGACGTGCGAAACCCACACCCGGAGTTGCAGTCGGGCTCCTCATCCCGACACGGCCCACCTGCAGAACCGCTCGGCACTCGCGAACGCACGCGAACGCGCGAGTGGCTAGGCAAGCGGCATGATGGAGCGACGAGTGCTCCGTTGGGAGCGTGATGGCCAACCGTGCAGACATCGATTTCACGTATTCGCTGACCGACCGCCTGATTCGGCTGAGCTTGGGAGAGCTGGCGGAGTTCAGTGGAGCGAAGTACGACAGCGACTTCTCGCTGAGCCTTGAACAGGCGCAGCGACGCAAACACGACTATGTGGCCGAGCAGATCGGCATCGGTCCGGGACGGAGGGTGCTCGATCTAGGCTGTGGTTGGGGCGCGCTGCTCGACTACGTTCGCGAGCGTGGGGGCATCGGGGTCGGCGTGACCTTGTCCTCGGCGCAGGTGGCGAGCTGTCGCCGTCATGGCCTGGACGTCCACCTTCAGGATGCGCGGGAGGTGGATCGCGAGCGGTTCGGTGTGTTTGACGCCGTCACGAGTCTTGGCGCATTCGAGCATTTCTGCTCTCCTGAGGACTACGAGGCGGGACGCCAGGAGGATGTCTATTCGGGTCTGTTCGCCCGCGTTGCGGACCTGCTGCCCGCCGGGGGCCGCTTCTACCTGCAGACGATGACGTTTGGCCGCAACATGATCGACGCTGATCGGATCGACGTCGGGGCGCTCCGGGCGCTCCCGTCTCGAGATTCCGACGAGTGGTACATCGCGCTGCTGGGCCGACAGTTTCCAGGTTCGTGGCTGCCCTTCGGCCAGGAGCAGGTGATCAGATGCGCCCAGCCGCACTTCCGCCTTGTGTCGAGCGTCAGCGGCCGTCTCGACTACATCGAGACGATCCGCCAGTGGAACGCCCGGATCGGGGCACGCAGCCTCAGAAGCATGCTGGTGAAGCTCCGGCTGCTGCCGCGCTGGCTCACGAGCGCCGATTTCCGGCTTGCGTTCAGCTCCGGAGTGAGCGTAAACCAGGTGTGCTTCGAGCGAGAGCTTCTCGACCACTACAGGCTCGTGTTCGAGAAGCCGGTATCTGCCGCAAACGCGAATACCGAAAAGGGCTGACGAGGATGGTCCGGCAGTCTGGCTACCGACCAGCTGGCCAGCTCGAGCGCAGCAGTTCCACCGCTTCGAGGTCTTCATGCAGCAGGTGCTGGCACATGACCCGGCTGA
>CATPBV010000011.1 GCA_955652345.1 uncultured Solirubrobacteraceae bacterium
GGAGACGCTGCCGGGCTGGCCCACTTTTCGGGTGCGCCACAACGCGAAAGAGGGCGACCGAAAGGTCAGGACGCTAGCCGCCCGACTGGGGGTCCGCTTCCGGCGCGGTCACGGCAGCTGTGTGGAGGACTCCTACACGACGTCGATCGGTACGAGATACATCGAGCTCGCGTGTCTGGTGGCGGGCCCGCGCGCGAGCGTCGTGGTCGTGGGCGCCGCGCCCCCGTCGAGCTGGCCGCGCGTTGGGCCGCTGCTCGCGGCCGCGATCTCAGCGTCTATTGCCTGAGAGCATCACCAGCCGCCGCGCCACTCGGCGCTTGCGGCGCGCCGCTTGGCCGCGGCCATCCTGGCGTGCTTGCGCTTGTCGAGCCGCCACTGGATGAGTGAGAACACGACGATGATCGCCGGGAAGAAGATGATCACCAGGAACATCGCGTTCGTGATCACCTGATCGGTCGTCTCGCCGTACCAGCCTTGGCCGCCGCCGGCGTGGGCGTAGGCGGCGGGAGCCACCGCCAGAGCGACGGCCAGCGCAGTCAGGCCAATGGCGATCCGGGCGCGGCGCACCTTGCCGGGTAGCGTATCCGAACGCCAGCCCGTCGGCCGGGCTCGGAATGTCGTGGCGGGGGCGGGGGGTTAAGCGCTACGCCACTTGAGCTGCCCGGCGGTCGCCGACCGCCTCAAGCGCTTTCAGCAGCGGTGGGTTGTACTCCTCAGGGAGCCATCCGATCTCCAGGTGCTTGATCGGAGTCTCGAACACGGTGGCCTTGGCGGCTTGTGCGAGCGCGCGCTGCTTGCTCGGTGGCACGAGCTCGTCGCGAGTTGTCAGCACGACGGCGACGGGTGCCGCGAGCGATCCAAGCCAGGACCGGGAGTCGAAGCGGCCGAGCTCGCGGCCCGCCTCCGCCAGGTCGCGCGCGGAATGGCGCAACAGCTCCGATTGCACCCAGGCGGTGTGCGGCCCTGGCGGGAGACCGAGCTGGCGCAGGCCCGCCCGCCAGGAGGTCCGGGGGGCCACCGACAGCGTGAGCCCGAGCGCCCCCATCGTCTTGAAGGCGCGCCGGGTGCGCGGGTCCTGCCAGTGCTGGGCGGTTCCGCTCAGCACGAGCCCTCGTACCACGTCGGGGTGATCGCGCGCGACCAGCTGGGCGATGGCGCCTCCCATCGAGTAGCCGACGACCAGGGCCGGCGCCGCGTCCAGCGCGCGGAGTGCCGCGGCCGCGTCGGCGGCGCAATCGACGAGCCGGAACGGCGTCAGCGGCCGCAGGCCACGTCCGTGACCACGGTGATCGATCGCGAGCACCCGATAGCCCGCGTCGCGGACCGTGTCGTAGACGGCCCACCAGTTCAGGTCCGCGCTGGCCATCCACCCGTGGAGCAGCATCACGGGCGGCCCTTCGCCGCCGGTGTCGCGTAGGAACAGCTCGCCGCGGCCGCGAACCCAGACCGTGCGCGGCGGGGGCATGTCGATGGGGGGCTCGGGGGGCCAGGCCGGGGCGCTCACGAACCCGCATGCTACCCCGCTGCCTACCATGGACCGGCGATGGCCGTGGTGATTGCATCCGACGCCGGCAAGGACATTGCCGGGGAGCCGCTGTTGCGCAGCGTCTCGTTCAAGCTCGAGCGACGCGACCGGATGAGCCTGTCCGGCCGCAACGGGTCGGGCAAGACCACGCTGCTGCGAATGCTCGCTGGGGAGGTGGGTATCGACGAGGGCGAGGTGGTGCTCGCCAAGGGCACCAAGATCGCCCTGCACGACCAGCGGCCCCCGCGCGAGCGCGACCTCACGCTCCGCGAGTACGTCCTGTCGGGCGCTCGGGAGCTGGTGGCGATCGAGCAGCAGCTGGCAAGCCTCGAGACCGCGATGGCTGGCGGGGCGCACGACGAGGGCACGCTCGGCCGCTACGCGGACGCCCAGGCTCGGCTCGAGCACGCTGGCGGGTATGGCTGGCGTGAACGCGCCCTCGCGACGCTTCACGGCCTGGGGTTCCGGGATAACACCGACCTCGACCGACCGCTTCGCAGCTTTTCCGGCGGCGAGCTGACCCGCGCGTCGCTTGGCCGAGCGCTCGCGGGGGTTCCTGACCTTCTGCTGCTGGACGAGCCGACGAACCACCTGGACATCGCGTCGCTCGAGTGGCTCGAGCAGCACCTCGTCTCGCTCGACGCCGCGATCGTGCTCGTCGCGCACGACCGCTGGTTCCTCGAGGCGGTCGGAACATCGGTGCTCGAGCTCGAAGCCGGAAGCGGCCGGTTCTTCGCGGGACCGTGGCACGTCTGGCGCAAGGAGAAGGCCATCCGGGAGATTGCCCTGGGGCGAGCGATCGAGCGCCAGCAGGCCGAGATCGAGCATCTCGAACGGTTCGTCACCCGCTTTCGCGCCGGCACTCGCGCCCGCCAGGCGCAGTCGCGGGCCAAGAAGCTCCAGAAGATCGACCGGATCTCGCGCGACCCTCGTGACGGGGCGGTTCCGCGGTTCGATTTCAAGCCGCCCGAGCGAAGCGGTCGCGTGGTGTTCGAGCTGTCGGGAGCCGGGATCGCCGTTGCCGACAGGGTCCTCCTGCACGACGCAGAGCTGTGGCTCGAACGCGGCGAGCACGTCTCGCTGGTGGGGCCTAACGGGGCGGGCAAGACGACGCTGATCGAAGCGCTCGCGGGTCGCCGGGAGGTCGTGGAGCAGCCGCCCGGCGGCACCCGCAAGGGGCGGGCTCCCAGCCGCGGTGGCGCGGACCGCGCCGCGACGAAGCCTGGGCCGACCGTGTGGGGCAAGCTCCGCACCGGCCACAACGTCAAGATCGGCTACCTCTCACAGCACGCGGAAGAGCTGTCGACGAGGACCGCCCGCACGGTCCTCGAGGCCACCCAGCACCTGACCGGCCTGCCGCCGAACAAGGCCCGCTCGCTACTGGGCCGCTTTCTGTTCGGAGGAGCGGACGCGGACAAGCCCCTCGACGGGCTCTCGGGTGGCGAGCGCCGGCGCCTTTCGCTGGCGATCCTCGTGCAGTCCGGCGCAAACGTGCTGATCCTCGACGAGCCAACCAACCACCTTGATCTGGAGAGCCGGGAGGCGCTCGAGCTCGCGCTCGGCGAATTCGGAGGCTCGCTGCTGCTCGTCTCGCACGATCGCGCGCTGCTCGACGCGGTGGGGACGCGCACGGTTGCCATCGACGACGCCACCCTGGAGAGCCATCTCGGCGGCTGGCCAGAGTACGTACGGATCAGGGAGGAGCGCCAGCGGGCCCAGGCCGCCGCGGCAAAATCGCGGCCGCGCACGGCGGCGAAGCCCCGGCCGCGACCCGAGCGCGCAGCCGCGGGCAAGCCGGCGCGCCAGCGCACCGCCCAGAACGATCAGCGCCGGATCGAGCACGAGATCGAGCAAGCCGAGGCCGCGCTGCGAGCGATCGAGGACGAGCTGTCCGACCCGGCCGTATGGGCCACGCCCCAGCACGCCGCCCGCGCGACCGCGCGCCACGAGGCAGCCAAGGCGGTGGTCGACGAGCTGTACAGCCGCTGGGAGCGCGCCGCCGGATAGGTCTGCCGCCGAGGGCATCCAGCCCCGTCTCTACACTGGGCGTCATGACAGCGCCCGTCCGGGTGGCACTGATCGACGATGACAGCGGCCTGCTCAAGGTCCTCGAGCGAAGGTTCCAGGCGCTCGGGTGGGAGTGGGAGCTGATCGCCTACCCCGCCGGTGTCGAAGCGCTGGCGGCGATGCGAATCCACGCGCTGGTCGTCAATCCCGCTCTCACCGGGCTGACGTACTTAGAGCGCGTGTCCGAGGCCCTTCCGCGCCTGGCGTTGCTCGCATGCGGGCCGCCCGCGCCCGTCGCCGACCGGGTCAGGGCGCTGCGCGCTGGGGGCGATGACTGGATCGCAAAGCCCTGCCATCCGGAGGAGCTCGTGGCGAGAATCCAAGCGGTCCTGCGCAGGCGCCGCGCCGGCGAGCTTCGCGCCGACGACGCGACGATCGTCGCGGGCGAGCTCGAGATTCGCTCGGATCGCTTCGACGCGCACGTCGGCGAGCGCAGCGCCGGCCTGTCCCGCAAGGAGTTCGAGCTGCTGCGACAGCTCGCGCTCGCACAGGGCCGCGTTCTGGAGCGCGAGGACATCTACCAGCGAGTGTGGGGCTACACGATGGTCCGAGGCGATCGCTCCGTCGACGTGTTCGTGCGAAAGCTGCGCCAGAAGCTCGAGCGGCTGTCGGCCGATTGGCGTTACGTACACACCCATTTCGGCGTCGGCTACCGGTTCGCGGCCGAGCCGGTCGAGCCCGGTGAACTAGCCGCCGGGAACGGTGCGTCCCGCGAAGCCGAGCGCGCGGTCAAGGCTGAGCGCTCGGCCGCAGATGAGTCGCTTGCCCGCGACCTGGTCACGCTGTGACGTCTCGGATGGTCATCCTGCGCAATGTCGTGATCATCGCCGCGATCGCGGCGGTGGTCGCCCTGGTCCCCGGCGGGGGCCGCGGTGCATCGGTCGCATCACAGGCCGTGTACCTCGTGTTTCTCGCGACGCTGGGGTGGTTTGCGTCGATCTCCTATCGCCAGCACCGGGTCGCGCTGTACTCGCTCGGTGACCGCAAGCGGACGATCTTGTATGTGGCGGCCGGCGTGGCGACACTGACCCTGACCGCCACCCACCGGCTGTTCGCGACACCTGCAGGGTCGATCGCCTGGCTCGCGCTGATCGCGGCGTCGGCATATGCTGTGTTCGCCGTGATCTGGTCGGCGCGCCGCTACTAGACACGGCGCATCCAGCTACCACGGCGCGAGCCGATGCGGCGACGAGCGGAGCTAGCTGGCGACTGTTTGATCATCGCGGGTGCGCTCCTGCTGTTCGGGTCGCTGTTCCTCACCTGGAGCCACCAGTTCTCCAGGGCCTTCCTGGCCGAGTGGGGCGCCGCGCCGGTGCTGTCGGGGGTTCCCCGCAATCCGACGGCTTGGCAGGTCTACTCCGTCGCCGACGTGCTGCTTGTGCTGCTTGCCGTGGCGCTGCCGGCCGTCGCGCTGGTGGGGGGCCGTCGCGCACGGCTGGTCCTGCTGGCGGCGGCCGGGGTGGCGCTCGCGTTCACGGTGCACGCGCGGAACGAAGCACCGACCAACGGCGCCGCGTTCTTCCAGCCGATGCTCGGGACGCCCGGCTACGTTCCCAACATGCCGACCGCCGGGTCGGGCGAGTCGGTCGCGATCGTCGCGCTCGGCACCGCAATCGTCGGTGTCGTGCTGACGCTCGGAGCCGAGTAACGCCCGCGTATCAGGAGCAGGATCCGGGCGCCGCGCTCGGATACGGCCAGCCGTAGTACTGGAATGACTGGCCCGGGATCTGCATCGACTGCGCGCTCCCGTGCCAGTTGGCCACGGTTGTGCCCTGCGTCCACTGGGTGAACGTCGGCAGCGCCGTCAGCATCCCCTGCCGGAGCACCTGGGTCAGGTCGGAGATATTGATGCCGCCGGGAATTGGCCGCCACGCCGAGGGCTGGAGCACGAGGTCGTTCGCATCGACACTCACCGCGCCGCTTCTCTGGATCGTCGGCGTGTTCTGCGCCGGATAAATCACGATCGCGGGTGAGTTCCCCTGGCCCAGCGCGTACGCGTACCCCTTGAATGCCCCGTCGGTTTGGGTCAGGCCTTCGAAGGCGCTCAGTATTGAGTTTGGGTCGCTGGTGATGCTCGATCCGAAGTTCGTGTGCGGGGCCCATTGGTCGAAGCTGGGGATGAACTCGTCGAGCACGTGGCTTCCGAGTGCGGTCGCCGTCACCGTCTGCTCGTCGCTCGCGTCCACCGTGTCGTGGGTGATCAGATTGCCACTTGAGTCTCGGGCCCAGGCGGTCACGCTGAACCGGCCCGGAACCGTCCCGACGTCGAGCGTGAACTGGTAAGTGCCGTTCGAATCGGTCGTGACATTGACCGATTCGCCCGCCGGGTCGGCCAGCGTTCCGCCCGGCCAGATCCGTCCGTTTGGCCCGCACACGGTCGCACGCGCGCCGCTCGTGACGGCCGTGTTCGGGGATTCGGTCGCCTTCGGCCACAGCGCGACCGTCACTCCGGGCTGCGGCTGGCCGAGTTCGGTGACCTTGATCGTCCCCTGCACGATCCCGAATCCGTCCGCCGGCACGCTCGACGGCGACAGGGTCAGCTTCACGACTAGGCCAATATCTACCTTGAAGTTCGCATGCACCGTGTGGAACGGGTGCGCGCTGACGTCGCGGTGCTCAGGCTCGAACCTCGGCGGATGCCTGCTCGAGAGCGACCTGCCGGAGGGCCACACGCGGTAGCTCCCGCGCTTGACGTCCGCGACGTATGTGCCGTCGGGTCCGGTGACAGCCTCGTAGTTGCCGATGCTGCCGCCGAAGATCGCGACGTCGACTCCGGGCACCGGTTGTAGCTCCTTGTTGTGGACCTTGCCGGCGACGACGGCCTGGTCGCGGCCGAGGACCGCGTAGTAGTCGCTCGACCAGCCCGTGCCCTGGTCGCTCGTGATCCCGATGTTGACGACGTAGTACGCGCTGCTCGGTGCGCTCTTGCGGATCTTGATCGTGCAGGTGACGTCGTTGTCGCCGCAGCCGTGGACGACCTTCCCGAGGTCGGTCATGTAGCTCCAGAAGATGGGGCAGGGCTTCGTGCCGTTCTGATACAAGCAGCGGTTGCTGACGGTGCCGGTCAGCGTGTGGCCGGCGCGGACCATGTGCGTGGAGAGGGCGAAGCCGCCGTTCCGGGTCTGGATCAGGCACTGAGAGGGCCAGGTCACGCAGGAGGAGGGCGGCACCGGGCCCGGAAGCGGCATGCTGAGCGCGGATGCCCCGGCCGGCGCGATCGCGCCCAGGCTCAGCGTCGCCGCAGCAATCGCGATGCAGTTCTTGACGCGCATGGCTAGAGCTCGTAATCGGCGCACGCTACGTCGACCCCGATGTTTTGGGGGCCGGTGGTGGACGGATCGGCGCCTATCCTCAAAATCGAATGTCAGCAACACTCGCCGAGAGGCGTCGCGAGCTGCCCGACCAGCCCGGCGTCTACCTGTTTCGAGACAGCAAGGGCAAGGTCATCTACGTCGGCAAGGCGAAGTCGATCCGCAAGCGGGTCGCCTCGCACTTCTCGAACCCGAGCACCAGAGGCGGCCGCGACCTGGTCGAGATGATCGACCACGTCGAGGCGCTGGTCGTCCACACCGAGGCCGAGGCGCTGCTGGCCGAGCAGAACTTCATCAAGCAGTACAAGCCGCGCTTCAACATCCGCCTGCGCGACGACAAGTCCTATCCGTACATCGCGATCTCGCTCGACGAGGACTTCCCGCGCGTGTACTTCACCCGCGAGCGCCACCGCCGCGACCGGGCCTACTTCGGCCCGTACAGCAACGCCAAACGGGTCCGCTCGACGCTCGAGGTGCTCGGCAAGGTGTTCATGTTCCGCTCGTGCGAAGGACCCGAGCCCGGCCGACGCAGCGGCTCACCGTGCCTGGACTACTACATCAAGCGGTGCGAGGCTCCTTGCGTCGGGTACGTCAGCAGGGAGGAGTACCGGCGCGGGATCGACGGGGTGATCGACTTCCTGTCCGGGCGCTATCGCGAGATCGAGCGCACGCTCGAGCGCTCGATGCGCGACGCATCCGACGAGCAGCGCTTCGAGGACGCCGCACGCGAGCGCAACCGGCTGCGAGCGGTGCGTTCGCTGCTCGAGCGCCAGCGCGTGGCGAACGACGCGGCTGGGACGCTCGATGCGATCGCGGTTGCGGTGTCCGACGGCGAGGCCAACGCGCAGGTCTTCCAGGTGCGTGACGGCGTCCTGTCCGACCGGCAGAGCTTCTACCTCGACAACGAGACCGGCGCCGGGATCGCCGAGGTCGCGGAGGCGTTCATCCTCCAGTACTACGCGAGCGCGATGATGGTGCCGCCGCTGCTCGTGGTCCAGCGCGATCTGGGGCACGCGCCGGTGCTCGCGCAGGCGCTGGCGGACCGCCGGGGGGCGGCGGTCGAGATCCGCCCCGCCGAGCGCGGCGACAAGCGCCGGATCCTCGAGCTTGCAGAGCGAAACGCCCGGCTCGCGCTCGACCAGGAGAAGCTCCGCTCAGAGCGCCGGCGCCAGCAGCGTGTCGAGGCGCTCGATGCGCTCCAGCGGGCGCTTGGCCTGGACACGATCCCGCTGCGGATCGAGTGCTTCGACATCTCCACGCTGATGGGCACCAACACGGTCGCGTCGATGGTCGTGTTCGAGGGCGCGGCGCCGAAGAAGTCCGACTACCGTCGCTTCAAGGTGGCCGCACCGGCGCCTGACGACTTCGCTGCCATGGAGGAGGTCCTCGGGCGCAGGATGGCCCGGTTCGAGCGCCAGCGCGACGTTTCCCCGCACGACAAGGACTACGACCCGAGCTTCGCGGCGCTTCCGAATCTGATCGTGATTGACGGTGGCAAGGGCCAGCTGTCGGCGGGCATCCGCGCGCTGCATCCCTTCCGAGAGCGCGGCGTGCTCGTGATCTCGCTCGCCAAGCGGATCGAGGAGGTGTTCATCCCAGGCCGGCCGGCCCCGCTGACGCTCGCGCACGACACGCCTGAGCTGCAATTGCTCCAACGGGTCCGCGACGAGGCGCACCGGTTCGCGATCACCCACCATCGGATCAGGCGCGACCGCGCGATGACCGCCTCGATCCTCGACGAGCTGCCCGGCGTGGGTCCGGCCCGCAAACGCGCGCTGCTCAAGCACTTTGGCTCCCCCGAGGCGATCCTGTCTGCCAGCCGCGAGGAGCTCGAAGGGGTTCCGGGGCTATCGGGGAAGCTCGCGCGGGAGGTCTACCGCGAGCTACACAAGACTGGGGTTTAGGCAGCGGCGCATGCGCCGCTGCCTAAACC
>CATPBV010000012.1 GCA_955652345.1 uncultured Solirubrobacteraceae bacterium
CATGACCACGATCACCACCGCCCCAGAAGAGCAGCGCGTCGTCGAGGAGGTGCCCAAGCAGCTGTATATCGGCGGCGACTGGCGTGACGGCGCGAAGGGAACCCTGACCGTCGAAGATCCCGCCACCGGCGAGCCCCTGTGCGAGGTTGCCGACGCGTCCACGGATGACGCGAAGGCCGCGCTCGACGCGGCGGTACAGGCCGACCCCGAGTGGCGGCAATCCGCTCCCCGCGACCGCGGCGAAATCCTCCGCCGGGCGTTCGAGGCGCTGATCGACCGCCAGGACGAGCTGGCATTGCTGATGACGCTCGAGATGGGCAAGCCCGTGAAGGAGTCGAAGGCGGAGATCGTCTACGCCGCCGAGTTCCTGCGCTGGTACTCCGAGCAGGCGGTGCGGATCGACGGCCGCTACGCGGTTGCGCCGAACCGCCAAGGGCGGCTGCTGACGATGAAGCAGCCGGTCGGCCCGTGCCTGCTGATCACTCCATGGAACTTCCCAATGGCGATGGGCACCCGCAAGATCGGCCCCGCGATCGCCGCAGGCTGCACGATTGTCGTCAAGCCCGCGAAGCAGACGCCCCTCTCGATGCTGATGCTGGCGAAGATCCTCGAGGAGGCCGGGCTGCCGGGCGGCGTGCTGAACCTGGTCACGGCCTCCTCATCGAGCCAGACGATGGCGCCGTTGATCGCCGACCCGCGCCTCCGCAAGCTGTCCTTCACGGGCTCGACCGAGGTCGGCCGAAAGCTGATGGAGCAGGCCTCTCAGAACCTCCTGCGGCTGTCGATGGAGCTCGGCGGCAACGCCCCGTTCCTGGTCATCGAGGACGCCGACCTCGACGCGGCGGTGCAGGGCGCGATGATCGCCAAGATGCGAAACGGCGGCGAGGCGTGCACGGCCGCGAATCGCTTCCACGTAGCGGGATCCGTTGCGGGCGAATTCGCGGAAAGGCTCGCTGAGCGGATGTCCGCCCTGAAGGTCGGCCGCGGCACCGAGGATGGCGTCGACGTCGGGCCGCTGATCGACCAGAATCAGCGTCAGAAGGTCTCCGAACTGGTCGACGACGCCGTCGGCCGGGGCTCGCGCGTGCTCGTCGGGGGCCAGGCCAGAGATGGAGCCGGCTACTTCTACCAGCCGACCGTCCTCGCCGACGTGCCCGACGACGCTGAGCTGCTGCGTGAGGAGATCTTTGGCCCGGTGGCCCCCGTCAAGGGGTTCGCGGACGAGGACGAGGCGATCGCCGCAGCCAACGACACCGAGTACGGCCTCGTCGCGTACGTGTTCACCCGCGACCTGAAGCGTGCGCTGCGGGTCGTCGAGCGGCTCGAGACCGGGATGGTCGGCCTGAACCAGGGGATCGTCTCGAACGCAGCGGCTCCCTTCGGTGGCATCAAGCAGTCCGGCTTCGGCCGCGAAGGTGGTCCCGAGGGCATCGAGGAGTACCTCGAGACCAAGTACGTGGCGATCAATCTCTGAGAGCGCGGGCGCGGTGAACGTCCTCTCATTGGGGGCTTAACACGACCTTGAGGTCGGAGTCGAGACTCGAGCAGTCAATGCGTTCAAAGCTGATCACCGTGGGGCTCGCGGTCGTCACGCTCGGCGGCACGGCATGCGGGAGCGGCGGCAACGCGACCCACACCAGCGCCTCCGGGACGAGCGAGCGCTCGCGTCCAACTCAGATCTATCGAGTTCAGCTGAGCGGGCCGGCCGAGACGCCGCCGGGGGCTCCGCATGGCGGCGGTACGGCGATCATCGCGTTTCACGGCGCGTCGCGGGTGTGCTGGCGATTCGCGCACCTGCGCGGGTTCACGCAGGCGACGTTCGCGCACATCCACATCGGGAGCAAGGGGCAGGCGGGCAATATTGTCGTGGCGCTCTCAACGGCCGCGCGCTTGCATCACAAGGGCTGTGTTTCCATCAGCCCGGTCCTGAGCAAGGCGATCTGGAGCACGCCGAGCCGCTACTACGTGAACATCCACAGCCAGCAGTACCCGGCAGGAGCGGTTCGAGCCCAACTCTGACCGGATGGGCATGCTCGTTCGCGGTCGAGAATCGCGCTCGGCAGCCTGTCACGCGTGACGCTGCTCAGGCAGGTCGCGCGGCAACTGGTGATGCCTGGCATCTGACCCCACGAGGTCAGCCCGCGACAACCGGGGCCACCGCGGCATCGCCGGCGCGCGCCGCCTGGGCGTGTTCGCGGCTATCGCGGGAGGAGATCAGGACCGCCGCCAGGATCGCTCCGGCAATCGCAAAGCCGGCGCCGACGAGGAAGGCGCGGTCGAATCCCTTGGTCAGCGCGACGGACGTGTTGTGCACGCCGACGTGGAACAGGCTCTGGGTGCGGCTATTGGCGACCGTGGCGAGGATCGCGAGGCCCAGCGCTCCCCCGACCTGCTGTGAGGTGTTGATCAGCCCCGAGGCGAGGCCCGCCTCGTGCGGCTCCGTTCCGGTCACGGCGGCGATCGTCACGGGCACGAATGCGAGCCCGAGACCGAAGGCGGCGAGGAGCGACGGGCCGAGGATGTCCGCGGCAAACGAACCGCCCGTGCTCGGCACTTGCGAGAACCAGAGAAGAGCGGCCGCGACCAGGAGCAGGCCGGCAATCAACGGCGGCTTGAACCCAAACCGGGTGACGAGCTGTGAGGCGCCTCCCGCAGCGATGATGATTCCGACCGCCAGCGGGAGGTAGGAGATCCCCGTCTTTATCGGCGAATAGTGCAGCACGTTCTGGAGGTAGAGCGAGATGAAGAAGAACATCGAGAACAGCGACATGCCGATCAGCAGCCCGACGATGTTCGCTCGCCGCAGCGTCCGCAGGCGGAAGATCGAGAACGGCATCAGGGGATTACGCTGGCGAACCTCGATCGCGAGAAATGCGAGCAGCAGGACCGCCGCGCCGGCGAGGCGGAGCAGAGTCGCTGTCGAACCCCAGCCGGCGTTTACCGCGTCGACGACCGCGTAGACGAGCAGCGAGAGCCCGGCCGTAACTGTTACGGCACCCGGGATGTCGAACGTCCTCGTTGCGTCCTCGGCGCGACTCTCGACGAGCGTCCTCGGAGCGAGCAGCGCGGCCGCGATCCCGATCGGCACCTTGACGAACAGCACCCAGCGCCAGCTCAGACCGCTGGTCAGGATGCCGCCCAGGAGCACCCCGGCGGCCCCGCCGGCGCCCGCGACCGCACCCCAGATTCCAAGCGCGCGGTTGCGCTCGGCCCCCTCCGCGAAGGTCGTGGTGATGATCGAGAGCGCCGCGGGCGAGACGATCGCCCCGCCGAGTCCCTGGAGCGCTCGCGCGGCGATCAGCCACCCCTCCGACTGGGACAGTCCGCCGGCGAGCGAGGCGAGCGAGAACACCACAAGCCCGAGCATGAACATGCGGCGGCGCCCCAGCAGGTCGGCGAGGCGTCCACCGAGCAGCAGGAAGCCACCGAACGTCAGCGTGTACGCGTTGACCACCCATGACAAGTCGGCTCGCGCGAAGTGCAGGTGCGAGCCAATCGACGGCAGGGCGACGTTGACGATCGCCGCGTCGATGACGATCACGAACTGCGTCATCGCCAGCAGAAGCAGCGCGAGGTTCTTCGCGCGGGGGGTGTCGAGGGACTCGGTGCGTGACTTACCTAGGGTTCTCACTGGAAGCTGACCTCCGGTTCCGCTTGCTATCCCGACTATAGTGAACTATGATTCCGCTTGTCAAGGCGCAGCGAATGAAAAAGCTGTGACTATCTCCACGCAGATCGAGACCGGGCGACCGCTACGCGCCGATGCGCGCCGCAACCATGAGCGCATCCTCGAGGCGGCGCGGGAGGTGTTCGCCGATTGCGGCGTCGACGCCCAGATGGACGACATCGCGCGACGCGCGTGCGTGGGGGTCGGCACCGTCTACCGCCACTTCCCGACGAAAGAGGCGCTGCTCGTGGAGCTCGTTCGCCAGAAGTTCCGGGTGTTCGCCGCCGGCGCTCGCACCGCGCTCGAACGTGACGGCGAGCCATTCGAAGTGTTCGCCGACGTGCTGCGCCGGAACGCAGACGTGTGCGCGCGTGATGCGGCCATTCAGCACGCGCTCAGCGGCGTCGGAGAACACATCTGGGCCCAGGCTCAGGCTGAGTATGAGCAGCTGAACGCGCTCACCACAGAGCTGATCGCACGCGCTCAGCGCGCGGGGGCGATGCGCCCGGATGTGCTCGCGACCGACATCGCGATGCTGATGTGCGGCGTGTCCAGCACGATGACCCACAACGCGCCAGGCTTCGACTGGCATCGGCATCTGGAGCTCGTGATCGACATGCTGCGGGCACGCTAGGGACGCGTGTCCGTATCCGTACGGCTACCAGCTGCTCGAGGTCACGACTGAGCGAACGACCTTGGCCCAGCGCGTGAGGAGGAAGGTCGTCAGGCTGGGGCGTCGCGCGGTCCTGAGCCGGCGACTGAGCGCGGGAGAGAGAGGCACCGTCACGGTGCTTATGCCCGCTCGCCGGGTTCGGAGCGTCAGAGTCGCCACCGGTCCCCGCCGGCCGGTGGTCAGGCGAGCTCTGATCGTGCACACCTTGGCACAGAACACCCTCACGATCAGTCCGTGTGCGAGCGTGAATCCGAGCGAGTGCCGAACCACACGGACCGAGCGGATCGTGAACGACCACGCCGGCGCAGGACACGTCAAACCCGCGCTGTCCACCGCGACGACGACCCAGGCGTGATGGCCGTCGCGGAGGGGGCGGGTCGGCACGTATGAAGTCGTCAGCGTACGCGTCACGGATTTGCCGTCGATCGTCGCCAGGTAGTAGGTCGGCTGCCCTGCCGAACGGCTCCAAACCAGTCGGGGCGACGGATTCCAGAGGACGGCATGCGTTCGCGGGGCGCGCAGCGAGAAGGGACCCGGAAGCGACCCGCCGCAGGCGCCGTCAGCCAGCGCGCGTCAGCATGAGGCCGAACCACACGAGGCCGGAGTTCCTGAGCGCGCGCGAGACCTCCCTGAGCGTCAGGGGAACAGCGCCCGAAGATCGCAGGCGCAGGATCGTGAACTGGGTCGCGTGCAACAGGGGCCCATAGCGGTGAAAGCCACGGATCCGGATCGAAGTGTCGAGCTGCGACGGGATGATGTTGCATGCCGACCCCCACCAGCAGAACCATCCGAACCCCGGTCCCTTGATCGCGACCACATCGAGCTCATGCACTCGTACCCCGGCTGGTCCGCTGATGAACCGCAGTCCGGGCAGGTAGAGCTCGAGTGGGATCCGCCCGGGATAGTTTTCGAGCAGGATTGCGCGGCCCGTGGCTGCGGGGGGACCAGACTCGATCGTCGCAGCGAGGGCCCGCCAGTCGGGACGCTGGTAGCGCCAATCGGAGGCGACGCCGATGGCAGCAACGACCCCGACCGTGCAGAGCGCCGCCGCGCCGATCAGTCCGAGTGCACCCGCGCGCCGCGCTCCGAGCCCGCCGGCGATCAGCACGATCAGAGGAATCAGAACGACCATCACGTTGCGCGTGATCAGCTCATCGGCAACGAGCACGAGGGCGAGGCACAGCAAGAACCCTGACGCGGCCAATGCTCCGGCGGCGAGCGCACCACGGCGCTCAGACGCATCGGACCGACGCACCAACAGGACCGCCGCGACGAGCACCGCCACGGCACCGACAACCTTCAAGATCCCTCGCGCGGGCGTTCCCGTCCCGAGCAGGAACTGGGGCCCGATCTGGCTGAGCCGCAGGTCGAACGGGAATCTCGTTATCCAGACGGCGTTAGTCCGCTGCGTGATGGCGAGCGGCAGCAATGCGAGGCCGACTGCCCCCACTACGGCGACCGCCAGCAGGATCCTGCGATCGCGACGGTGCACCCACAGCAGCCAAGCCGCCTCTGGGAGCACCACCAGGACGCCGAAGTAATGGGTCAGCAGGGTGAGACACGCCGCCAGCGCCCACGCGACGAGTGCACGCCGAGTCGGCCGGGGCGAGCGAGCATGCGCGAACGCAAGCAGCGACAGGGCGACCAGCAGGAATAGAACCGCGTAGGAGCGGGCCTCCTGCGAGTACCAGATGAGCAGCGGGTTACACGCGGCAAGCGCGGCAGCGATCAGCCCGGCACGCTCCGAGACCAGCTTGGTCCCCGCGGCATAGAGCACGGGAATCGTCGCTATCCCGGCTAACGCGGAAAGCGAGCGCAGCCCGACCTCACCATAGCCGAAGATGTGCGCCCAGATCCACAGAATGCAGTAGTAAAGCGGCGGCGTGAGCTCGGTCTTTGGAAGCAATCCGAGCATCTGCCCCGGAGAGTGGTGCACGAGCACCGCCGTGAATCCCTCGTCGTACCAGAAGCTCTGGTGCCCGATCCGGGCGAACCGAAGCGCGGCGGCGAGAGCGACCAGCGCTCCGAGGGCGAGCATCGTTGGGCTCAGCGCGCGAGCGCGCCTGAGACCTGCCTCGGCAGGCCGAATGTCTGCTGGTGCCGTGGCGGTCACAGCCGGGGCACGTTAGCGCGCGGGCGAGCCCATTTGGCTGACACCCCCGGGGGTCGGGCGCCGTCGCGCGCTAGCGGAGTTCGCCCGTGGTGAACAAGGATCGGAACAGCGCGCGCACTTCGTCGTTCAGCCGAAGGGCCTCTGACAGCCGTCCCTGATCAAGAAGGCGATCGACCTCGCGGCATGCTCGGCGGTAGCGCCACAGCTCAGCGTTGCTGGGATCGCCGCTTGGTGGGCTTGCATCGGCGGGCGCTTGGATGTCGGACCTTGCCTGAGGCATGAGTAACGATGATGAGCCTCTGCGAGGTTTCGAAGGATACCCGCGATCACACCATTCGGCGCCACGAATGCGCCGCTCGTCGATACCAACACGCCGCCACGCGAGAAGGATCGCCAGCTGGACGTCGGCGCCTGCTCTACGGATGCCCGAGCATGATGAGTCCGCTCATCGGCCCCATCGAGACGGAGCTGACCGCGTTCAGCCCCGAGCCGGAGTACGGACCCCCGCCCAGCGAGAACGGCCCAACCGCGTTGCTGCTGGGGTTCACGACCACGACGCCGCCAGCAAAGTGGCGCTCATACACGCCATTGGACAAACGCCGGTAGCTCCCCAGCGGAGCGCCTAGAAACGCGGAGGCCAAGTACTCCGGATACCACGCCTCGTAGTTGACGATATTGCCGTTCGAAGTCGAGTAGCTCGTCCTGCCTCCGGCGACCAGGAGCATCGAGGCGAGCCCGTAGACATTGCCCGCTTGCGTTGTGTTATAGGAATGGAGCAGGACGATCTTGCCATTGGCCTCCGACCAGGCGACGTTGCCGAGCTTCTGTCCCCACCACGGCAACTGCTGCGCGGGCCCTTGGCCGCCGTCCGTCCAGGATTCCTCCTCGGCGCCGTCGAGTGGCCCGTTCCACTGCTGCCAGAGTCCCGGCGTCCAGGTCGCGCCGCCGATGTTCGCGATCACCATCTTCCCGCCCGCGTGGATCGTCGGACCCGCGTAGGCGATGAACGAATACATCGCGGCCTGGAACGACGCGACCGTCGGGTACTCGGGGATCGTCATGTTCGGGCTACCTCCGAAGTTGTAGCCGAGCTTCGCCCCGACTCCATCGAAGAAAA
This sequence comes from uncultured Solirubrobacteraceae bacterium, assembly GCA_955652345.1. Classification (GTDB taxonomy): domain Bacteria; phylum Actinomycetota; class Thermoleophilia; order Solirubrobacterales; family Solirubrobacteraceae; genus Palsa-465. The sequence goes on from CATPBV010000012.1 coordinate 7,571, forward strand.
CTCCATCGAATCCCATCTTGCGTGCGAGTCCCACAGCATGGGAGATGCAAGCCTGCTGATAACCCGGATTCCCGACGTCTAGCGCGTAGGCGCCGTGGTACGTGAGGTTGGCTCCCGTCGCGTCCTTCAGAAACCAGGTCGGGTGAGGCAAATCCTGGGGCAGCGTCGTGCACATCGAGAGCCCGGTCGGATCGCTCGCCGAGGCGAACATCGCATGCTGGTACATGAAGAACTCGAGGCCCGGGTTGTACCGTCGTAGAACCGGGATCATCGATCCCTGGGCTGACTGGAGCACCATCACGTGGTAGCGGGGTGCCTCGGCTTGGAGAGGTAGCACCGAGGCATACCACATGGTCTCCCGGTTGAACTGAACCGGGCTGGTCCCCAAAGCCAACGGGGTTGGCGGCACCGTCGCTCCGGCACGGCCACGATGGTGGCGAGGTCGGTGATGGTGGTGTCGCCTGTGCCGGCGTGAGTGGTGCCTGCGCTTGTGGTGGTGGTGGTGGTTCGTTTGCGCGATCGGGAGAGCGCTCCCGGCTCCAACCGTGAAGGTCGCGAGAGCTCCTATCAACGCCAGCACGAGCACGCCGACTCTATGGCGGCCGAGCTTCGCTCGACCTCGCCCAGGGTCGATCATCGGGCGCGAGCCTATCGTCTATTGCCGGCCAGTTCCTTGGCGGTAGATAAATTTCATCTACCCCCCCGGGCACACGACATCGCGTTTGGATCGCACCGAAGGCGGCGTCGGGCCGGCCTGCGTGGGCGACCCGCGCCGATCCATTCAGAGAGCTGCTAGTGCTGGCTGGCGCACAGCGACATGGCGTTCGGGTCGCCGTTGGCGTTGGCGATGCACTGCTGCAGCTTCTGCGCCGTCTTCAGCGCTGAGTTCACGCCCTGGCTCGCGGGGCTCGTCGCCTGACTCGCCTGGCTCGCCGCCTGACTCGCCTGGCTGGCGGCCTGGCTGGCGGCCTGACTCGCAATGTTGGCGGCAGATGCCGCGGCCTGCTCGACGTTGATCACGTGGCCGCCGTTGACATCAGCGGTGTAGGCAACGGACGTCCGGCCGCTGCCGTCGGCGCTGACCGACCAGCCAACGAGGCCGTTCGAGACCCCCCGCCGAAGCGTCATCGTGCTCGGAGTCATCCCCTGCTTGGCGAGCGCGGCAACGATCTTGCCCATCGCGTCAGGCGAGGCCTGAGAGAACGGGAAATCCTGGCCCTGAAGAGATCCCGAGCCGATCACGTTGATCGAAAGCGGCGCGAGGCTCTGCGCACTCGCGTCCCAGCGATACCCGAAGGCCTTCTCGCCGTTGCGCAGGGTGAAGTCTGCTTGGCCGGGCAGCAGCGAGAGCTCGAGTAGTCCGGCGTGGCTTGCGACCTTCGCCTGGACGGCGCTGATCGCTTTCTGGAGGTTGGCCGGCTTGTAAAGGCTCTGATCGGCGCTGACGCTCGTCGGATTACTGGACGACGAGCTGCCGGAGTGGCTCAACAGAATCTTCGCTGTGACGCCGCCACCCGCGAGGATCAGGACGGCTACGAACCGCACGATGAGCCTCGATCGCATGTTGTACATAGGTGCCCCTTTGGTCGTGTTCGACGATGCTCGGGGCGAGCAGTCTCCTGAGCTCCCCCTCTGATTCCCACTTATCGACCGCTACGCGAAATCGATTGAGCGCCACCGCAAGCAATCGGCGCAGCTGGAGCAAGCGGACCGTCGCAACTTGGGCCGTCGCCCCTGTACCCTGAAGTGCAGCGCATGGCTTACGTTGAAGAGAGCGCGGGGTATGGGGGGCGCATCAACGAGCACGCCTCCTCGCTCGCCCACGAGTGGCGAAGGCTGACCCGCGCGGCGACCGCAGTCGCCCTGCTGACCGCCCCGGCGTTCTTCCTCGTCCTGTTCCAGGCGAATCACGTCGGTCTCCTGGGGGCTCTGATCATCACCGCGCTCGCGGTGGTGATCTTCAGAGGCCTCGTCGAGGTAGTGGTCCGCAAGCTGATTCCGTGGCCGAGCCTCTACTCCGGTGACGAGAGCCTCAAGCAGGACGACCTCGTCGCGCGCCGGCGCTTCTGGTACTGGCGCGCCAAGTTCCGCCGGCTCACCCTCCTAGCGCTGTTCGTGCTGTTCCTGCTGGCCGTCTGCCAGCTGCTGTTCGCTTTCGCCGGCGTACACGGCGCGTTCTTCAACCCCTTGCCGGCGCTCCGCCAGCTCTACCCACCCCAACAGCTCCCCCAGCTGGCGCTGATCTTCATCCAGCTGCCGCTGCTGTTCTTCATCAACTTCGCGATCTTCTTCGGTCCGTTTCTGTTCTTCGCGGTTCGTCAGATCCGGGCGTATGAGCCGGGAGACGCGAGCTGGGGAGTGAAGATCGCCGACGTCCGCGGCCAGGCCGAGGCCAAGCAGGAGATCACGCGCGTGATCACCCTCTGGCAATCCGGCGAGGAGTTCGAGAAGGCCGGTGGGAAGCGCGAGCGCGGACTCCTGTTCCTGGGCGCTCCCGGC
>CATPBV010000013.1 GCA_955652345.1 uncultured Solirubrobacteraceae bacterium
CCCGCGATCGCGGCGTCCAGGGCATCGGCGAGTTGACCGCCGTCGAATGTCTCCGAGTCGCCGAGAGCCCGCCCCGCTCGCCGCAACGCCGAGCCCCACAGCGGGCCGCTGGCGCCGCCGACTGTCGCGACGAGCGTCTTGCCGGCGACGATCAGCAGCCGGCCGGGCGGGGTGGTTGGACCCTGCCCGGCCACTGCCTTGCCGACGGCGTCGAAGCCGCGGCGCATGTTCGTCCCGTGATCACCGTCTCCGATCGCGGCATCCAGCTGCGTGAGGTAGTCGCTCTGGGCCTTGATCTGGCCCTCGGCCTCGCTCAGCCAGGTGACGATGGTGTCTGCTCGCACGATCGATTCGGTGATCACCGCTACTCACGCTCCCCAGCGGAGCGCCGGCGTGTTGACCGGAGCATCCCAGAGCGAGACGAGCTCGTCATCCAGCTCGAGCACCGTCACCGACGCTCCAGCCATCTCGAGCGACGTGATGTAGCTGCCAACCAGGTTCCGCACCGGCTCGAGCCCCGCCTCGCGGAGCTGACTGTCGACCTCGCCATACAGGAGGTACAGCTCGATCAACGGCGTCCCGCCCATGCCGTTGACGAACGTCAGGACCCGAGCGCCCTCGGCCGGCTTCAGATCCGACAGGATCGCCTCGAGCGTCACCTCGACGATCTCGTGAGCCGTGCGGATGCTCTCGCGCCGCCGACCGGGCTCGCCATGGATGCCGATGCCGAGCTCGATCTCCCCTTCGGGCAGATCGAAGATCGGCTTGCCGGCGGCCGGGGGAGTGCAGGACGACAGAGCGACGCCGAACGAGCGCGCGCGCTCGTTCACGAGGCGGGCCACCGCTGCAACCGTCTCGACGTCGTCGCCCCGCTCAGCCGCGGCGCCGGCGATCTTCTCGACCAACACCGTGGCGCCGACGCCACGGCGACCCGCCGTGTACAGCGAGTCCTGGACCGCGACGTCGTCGTCGACCAGCACCGATTCGACCGCGATGCCCTCGTCGGCGGCGTCTTCAGCCGCCAGCTTGAAGTTCATCACGTCGCCGGTGTAGTTCTTGACGATGTGGACGACGCCGGCGCCGCCGTCGACCGCCTTGGTCGCCGCCAGCATCTGATCGGGCACCGGCGAGGTGAACACCTCGCCGGGACACGCCGCATCGAGCATTCCGCGACCCACGAACCCTCCGTGGAGCGGCTCGTGCCCCGAGCCGCCGCCGGAGATCAGCGCGACCTTGCCCTGCACCGGAGCGTCGCTGCGGACGACGATCTGGGCCTGCGGGTCGTACCGCAGGAGATCGCCGTGCGCGGCCGCAAGACCTGCAAGCGACTCCTTGACGAGATCGGCTGGGTCGTTGAGGAACTTCTTCATCGTTGATGGTGTGACTACCGCCATGATGTCTCCTTATTGGACCGCGGCGGTCTCGCGCGGGCCGGGGTCGGGATGGGTCACTGCCTCGGCCACCGGCATCACGACTAGGCGAGGCTTGGCCAGGAAGTCGTACGCGACCGCGGCCAGGCCCGAGCCGACGAGGCCGGGGAGGATGTACACCGGGAGCAGCTGGCTCCAGAACGTCTTGCCGCCGCCCAGCGCTGAGACGAGCTCAGGGCCGAAGGCGCGAGCCGGGTTCAGCGACGCGCCGGTGATCGGACCGATGATCATGATGATCGCGATGACGACGCCGCCGATCACGAGGCCGGCGAGGTCGCCGGGCGAGCGCGAGTCGACGATGCCGAGGATCGTGAACATCAGGATCGCGGTGCCGAGGCCCTCGGCGAAGATCGCCGAGCCCCAGCTCGAGCTGTGCGGGTCGAACTTCGTCATGCCCACGCCGAGCACAATGCCGCTGTGGCCGAACACCGCCCAGATCGCAAGTGCGCCGAGGACCGCGCCAACTACCTGCGCTGCCCAGTAGGCGGGTACCTCGCGCCATGGAAAGCGCTTGGTGACCGCGAGCGCGAACGTCACGGCCGGATTGATGTGACACCCGGACACCTTGCCGATCGCATAGACCATCGCGGCGATGATCAAGCCGAACGCGAACGAGATACCGAGCAGATCGGCGCCCGTCACCGCCGGGACTGCCTTGCCCGCCAGCGTCAGCGTGGCGACCACCGACCCGGGTCCGACGAGCACCAGCAGTGCCGTTCCGATCGTCTCGGCTACGGCACGCTGCGAGAGATGATACTTCTCTTCCACTGCTCCCTCCGTTGATCATGATTCGATAATGTCGAATCGAGTTCGGGGAACGTACTACTGGTGGCGGCTCCTGTCAAGGGCGTCCTGAGGGGCGTCGGGCCGCCGCCGCAGCTACGTTTGGATCCAGCCCTAAGGCCGACGGAGCGGAAGGACGGGTGGGATAACACTCATCAGCCCAAACCAGGAGGTGAGCGATGGCGACTGGGCAGTGTCTGTGTGGCGCGGTCAGGTATGAGGTCCGGGGGCCGCTGCGGGACGTGCTCGTCTGTCACTGCGAGGAGTGCCGGCGGTGGCATGGGCACTTCTCCGCGAGCACCGCGGTCCTCAAGGAGTATCTGGTGCTGATCGAACAGCGTGGGCTTCGCTGGATTCAGAGTCCGCGCAGTGACGCTCAGGCGTGGAGGGGATTCTGCGGCGAATGTGGGTCGAGCCTGTTCTGGGATCCGCCCGGGCGACAGACCGTCAGCATCGCCGCCGGGACGCTCGACGGGCCGACGGGCCTGCGATCGGTGAGCCATTGGTTCGTCTCGCAGGCGGGTGACTACTACGAGATCCCCGACGACGGGCTGCCGCGTCACGAGCACAGCGGCGAGGCGGAGCCGTGAGCCGCGGCTCGGCTGACAGCGGAGCCGGCGGAGTCAGGCCGGTTCTCGCTGGTGAACTCGTGCTGGCCCCGGACGTTGCGAGGCCCGGGGAGAAGCTTCCGTATGCGATCGTCAACACGGGCACCGTCGCCTTGATGTGCGGACATCCATACCTCCTGGAGAGATGGGACGAGGAGAGCTGGGTGGCGGTGGTTCCGGACATGGCATTCACGTTGCAGGGCTACGGCGTGGTTCCGGGCGGGCGCAAGGAGCTCACCGCCGAGATCCCAACCGATGCGGTGGCTGGGCTCTACCGGATCAGCACCCGCGTGTTTGGCCGCCACGCCCCGCCGGCGCTCCGGCTGAGTGGAACGTTCGAGGTCATCGCTCCGAGCTCGAACCAGTGACAGGCGCCGATCAGGGCGTGGCGAGGATCACGTCAGAGGCCTTGATCACGGCGATGACCTCGCTTCCAGGCTCGAGGCCCAGCTCCTCGGCGGCTTCGACAGTGATCGACGCCACCAGCCGCTGGCCGGCGACGTCGAGCTCGACGTTGGCGATCGCCTCGCCACGAGTGATCGCGACGACGCTGCCGGCGAGCTTGTTTCGTGCGCTGAGCTTCATTTCACCCTCCTCGAGGGTAGAACCGGAGATTGCTGACTGGGCTTCGCCGTTGCATGATGCGCGAATCCGGGCAATCATGGTCTGGAGATCCGAAGGAGGCAGAAATGGACAGTGAGCTGCATCAGACGGCCAAGGCCCTCGTCGCGCCCGGAAAGGGCATCCTCGCAGCGGACGAGAGCGACGGCACGATCAAGAAGCGCTTTGACCAGATCGACGTCGAGTCAACCGAGGAGAACCGCCGCGCCTACCGGGAGCTGCTGTTCACCACCGAGGGCACCGAGGACTACATCAGCGGTGTGATCCTGTTCGACGAGACGATCCGCCAGTCGGCCTCGGATGGGACACCGTTCCCGAAGCTCCTCGACTCCAAGGGCATCATCCCGGGGATCAAGGTCGACAAGGGCGCCAAGCCACTCGCGCTCGCCCCTGGAGAAACGGTCACCGAGGGCCTCGACGGATTGCGGGGGCGCCTCGAGGAGTACCGCGGCCTTGGCGCGCGATTCGCGAAGTGGCGGGCGACGTACTCGATCACCGATGAGCTTCCGAGCGACTACTGCATCTGGTGCAATGCGCACGCGCTCGGGCGGTACGCGGCGCTGTGTCAGGAGGTGGGACTGGTCCCGATCGTCGAGCCCGAGGTGCTGCAGGACGGGACGCACACGATCGAGCGCAGCCACCATGTCACCTCCCGCGTGCTCGACGCGGTATTCACCGAGCTGTTCGACCAGCGCGTCGATGTGTTCGGCGCTCTGCTGAAGCCGAACATGGTGCTCTCGGGTTACGACGCGCCCGAACACGCGAATCCCGAAGAGGTCGCGGACTGGACGCTGAAGTGCCTCTACAAGCACGTCCCGGCGGCGGCGCCGGGCATCGTCTTCCTCTCCGGCGGGCAGTCCGACGAGGACGCCACCGCCCACCTGAACGCAATGAACCGACGCGGGCCACACCCATGGGAGCTGTCGTTCTCCTATGGCCGCGCGCTACAGGCACCCGCACTGAAGGCCTGGCGCGGGAGGCACGAGAACGTCGAGGCCGCCCAGCGCGCCTACTACCACCGGGCGAAGATGAACTCGGCGGCGCGCACCGGGGCCTACGCTCCGGAGCTGGAGCGGGAGGCCGTCGCGGTCTGAGCGGCACCGCACATCCGGCCGGGTTCACAGCATCTCATCGGGCGGGCGCCGGTACGCCGATGGTGTGCCTGCATGGCTTCACCGACACCTGGCGGACCTGGGAGCTGGTGCTGCCATCGCTGGAGGAGCACCACGATGTCCTGGCTCCCACGCTCGCCGGGCACGCGGGCGGTCCGCCGTTCAACGGTGAGGTCAGCGCCACCGCGATCCTCGATTCCGTGGAGCGTGCGATGGACGAGGCCGGATTCGACACCGCGCATATCGTCGGCAACTCGCTGGGGGGCTACGTCGCGCTTGCGCTGGCGGCCCGTGGACGTGCACGGACCGTCGTCGCGCTCGCCCCGGCAGGTGGCTGGACGAAGCTCGATCGCTCCCGAGGAGAGGTGCTCGACCTGTTCAGGAGCATGCAGCAGCTGCTGAAGCCGGTCGCGCCGTACGCCGAGGCGATGGTCGCCTCGCGCGAGGGTCGGCGCGCCGCGACGCGGTACACCGCCGTCAAGTACGAGCACATCCCGGCCGACCTGCTCGCGCACCAGATCCGCGGCGCGGCGGGGTGTGAGACCGCCTACGCCTTGATCGAGCATGCCCTGAGCCACGAGTGGACCGTCGATCCGGAGCGGATCAGCTGTCCGGTTCGGGTGATCTGGGGCACCGCAGACCGGATGCTGCCGTGGCCGTCGGCGGCCGCCCGCTACCGCCACGAATGGCTACCGCACGCAGACTGGGTCGAGCTCGAGGGCGTGGGCCACTGCCCGCAGCTCGACGTCCCGCTCGAGACCGCGCAACTGATCTTGGGCTTCACGGCTTAGCCGCCGCCTTGCGAGCTCGCACGGAGGCGACTCGGCGAGATCGACCATACTCCCGCACGCCTCGAGGCGCCCAATCCACGCATGACCGCAGTCCAAGCCACTCCCTCTCAGCCGCCCGCAGGCGACGATCCCGACTTCGCCGCTCTCAAGGCCGAGGTCGGCGAGTACGTCGCCACGCGCGGGGAGTACTGGTCCGAGCGGGTCGAACGCGAGCGCCAAGTACCCGACGAGCTGTGGGACGAGCTCCGCGACCACGGCTACCTGAGCCTCGCGGCGCCGGCCGAATACGGAGGCCGGGGCGTTCCGCTGACCCGCTACCTCGAGCTGCTCGAGCTCTTCTCGACCTCGCACGGCTCGCTGCGGATGATCATCCACGTCTGCAACGGCGTTTGGCGGCCGATCGCGGCGCACGCCACGGCTGAGCAGCGTGAACGCTTCCTGCTGCCGCTGGTCGCGGGCGAGATCAAGGTCGCGTTTGCTCTGACCGAGCCGAACGCCGGGACCGGAGCCGACATTCGCTCGAGCGTCGCGCGCGACGCCGACACCTACTTCCTCACCGGCGAGAAGCACCTGATCACGTTCGGGACCGTCGCCGACTACCTGTTGGTGATCGCGCGGATGCAAGACACCACGGGCGCCAAAGGCACCGTCGCGCTCCTGACCCCACCGCGCGGAGAGGGCGTGGAGGCGACCCTGATGCCGGAGTCGATGGGGCTGCGCGGCACAGACCACGCCCGGCTGTTGTTCCAGCGCGCCCCCGTGCCGGTGGCAAACCGCCTGGGCGAGGAAGGCGAGGGCCTGTCGGTGGCCCTCGGCGGCTTCCTGGCGCCGAGCCGGCTGTCGCTGGCGATGACCTGTGTGGGCCTCGCTCATCGCGCGCTCGACGAAGCCGTCGCCTACGCAAAGCGCCGCGAGACGTTCGGGCGAAAGCTCGCCGAGCGCCAAGCGATCGCGTTCAAGCTTGCGGAGATGGCGACGGATGTGCAGGCCGCCCGAGCGCTGGTGCTGTCCGCCGCCGAAGCCTGGGAGCGCGACGCCGACGCGATCGCCGAACCCGCCATGGCGAAGCTGTTCGCTAACGACGCGCTCCAGCGCGTCACCGACGCGGCCCTGGACATCCACGGCGGGATCGGATACTTCTCCCCGTCCCCGATCGAGCGCGTCTATCGCGATGCGCGCGCTCAGCGCTTCGAAGAAGGCACGGCCGAGGTCCAGAAGATGACGATCGCTCGAGAGCTGCTGCGCCGATGAGCTCGCCACCTCAAGCCGACACCATCGAGCGGATGGCGCCATCGTCGCGCGAGGGCTTCGAGGGCAGGATCGCGCTGATTACGGGAGCCTCGCGGGGCATCGGGAGGACGCTGGCGCTGTCGCTTGCGGCGCGGGGCGCCACGCCGATCATCAACTACCGGACCAACGAGGACGCAGCGAACGAGGTCGTGGCGGAGGTCGAGGGGATGGGGATCGCCACGATGGCGATCCGCGCGGACATCGAGGAGCTCGCGGAGATCGACGCAATGTTCGACCAGGTGCAGGAGCGCTTTGGCCGGCTCGACTTCTTTGTCTCGAACGCGTCCGCAAGCAACTTCCGGCCGCTGATGGAGCTGAAGCCGCATCATCTGGAGCGGACCTTCAACCTGAACGTCCGCGCGTTCGTGGTCGGGACTCAGCGCGCGGTGCGGCTTATGGAGCAGGGCGGCCGCATCGTGGTTCTCTCGAGCTACGGCAGCCCGCGCACGTTCCCCACCTACGCGAACCTCGGATCGGCCAAGGCGGCAGCCGAGGTGTGGGCGCGGTACATGGCGGTCGAGCTTGCACCGCTCGGCATCAACGTCAACGCGCTGACCCCGGGGATCATCGAGTCGGATTCCTCGGCCTTCTTCTACAACACGGGTCTCGTGGCGCCGCTCGACAAGGTGGTTCCCAGAATTCCGAAGCGGCGCCTCGGCACCGTCCAGGAGGTTGCCGACTGCGTGCTGTTCCTGCTCTCGCCGGCGTCCGAGTACGTGACGGGGACGACGCTGGTGGTCGACGGTGGCCTGATCGCCGTTTCGCCGCCGTTCCAATCCGATTTGGAAGACGCGTAGTGCGCTACGTCGAGATGAACTTGGGCGCGGCGACGCTGCGCGAGGGGCCGGAGCCGGAGACACCTCCTGGCTACGCGCGAGTGAAGGTGCAGGCGTGCGGGGTGTGCGCAACCGATCTGCATCTGCTGCGCGGCATGGTCCTGCCCCGCGGGGCCACCTATCCGGTCCGTCCGGGACACGAAGTGGCGGGTATCGTCGAGGAGCTCCACGCCAAGACCTCGGCGATCAGCGAGGGCGATCTGGTGGTTCTGCATCCGCTGGCGCCGTGTGGAGGATGTCGGGCATGCCTGCAAGGGGAGGATCAGCGCTGCGAGGCAGTGCGCGCGCTCGGCATGCACGACGCCGGCGGCTTCGCCGAGAAGGTGGTGTGGCCGGTGTCGCGGATGCTTCGCGCAAACGGGCTGACGCCGGCCGCCGCCGCGCTCTTGGCCGACGCCGCAGCGACCGCACACAACGCCCTGCGCTTGGCTCGCCTTCCCCCCGGCGGCGCGCTGTGCGTGCTCGGGGCCGGCGGTCTCGGCACGGGCGCGCTGGCGGTCGCGAAGGCGCTCGATCCGACCGTGCGGTTGGCGGCGGTGGTTCGCAGCGAGGCGAGCGCCGAGCGACTCCGGGCATTCGGGGTGGAGGTTCACTGCGGAGGCCTCGAGGGCGCGGCTCGTGACCTGCGGCGCAGGCTCGGCCGGATGGACGCGGTGATCGACTTCAGCGGGCAGGCCGAAGCGCCGGCCGAAGGGGTGACGCTGCTACGACGCGGCGGGCGCTTCGTGCTCGGGTCGGTGGTCGATGCTCAGCTCACGCTCGGGACCTCGAGCGCATTCATGGCGCACGAGCTGCAGTTCATCGGCGTCTACGTCTCCGGCATGCGCGATCTCGCCGCGGTGATCGACCTGGCGCATCACGGCCGCCTCCAGGCGGAAGAGTGGGTCTCTCACCGCCGGCCGCTGACCGAGTTCAACGACGCGGTGGCGATCGCCGCGGGACGGCCGCCGGGAACCGTCCGGGTCGTCGTCGAATGTGACGGCGCAGAGGACTAGACAGACGCCCGAACGCACCGCATGGTCGTTGTAACCTCGAATGAGTCGATGTCGCAGCCAAAGAAGGCAAGCACCTGGGTGCTCGACACCCAGACGAAGGGCACAGGCGCGACGATGGTCCCGCTCGAAAGAGTCCTGAAGAAGCCGGGACCCGCCGTGCCCAGATTCTCGCTGCCCGAGCTCAGGGAACTGGAGCCCGAACAGCCGCGCCCGCGCCACCCGCTCGTGTTCAAGGTCGTCGACGTGATGTCGCGCCAGGTCGTCTCGGATGGGGTTGATGCCCGAGGCGCGGTCGCTGCACTGGAGCGCATGCGCAGCATCGTCGATGTGTCGGTCTACGTCTGGGAGCCCGACACCGAGCGGTGGCGGCTGCTGACGCTTGCCGAGACCCGCGCGCTCTGGGACTACCGCACGAACGGCACGAACGGCCAGGCCGACGGGTCACAGAGCCAGTAGCGGGCGGCCAAGCTTCGACTCGTCCAGCGGCACTCAGCCTCACGCCGCGGAAGGCCGATATACACCAAATGGGAACGTGGACCACGCAGGCGCGACTGCATGGGCATCCAGAGGCCGTCCTCGAGTTGCTCACCCGACCCGACGCGATCGCGCGGTGGGCGCCGATTCCATTCGAGGTCCGAAACTTCGATCGCGACCGGCTCCTAACCGGTGACAAGCTCTGCGTCTTCGGGCTGCTGAGTGGGCAGCGCGTCGAGTTCGAGGTGGACGTCACGCAGGCGCACGACGGGCGTCTTGCGCTTCAGGCGATCGGTCCGATCGAGCTCGAGGTCGAGTACGTCGCCACACCGCTCGCGCGGGGAAGCCAGTTGCGCGCAAGCGTGGCGGTCACCGGACGCGGGTTCATCGGGCGGCTGCTCGCCAGCGCCACCGAGGCAATGCTTGCCGCGGGCGCGCTGAACGCGGCGATCGGCCGGATCGCTGACGAGTTCGACCCCGCGCTAGCCGCCTAGCGCTTTCGCCCTGGTCCGGGCGGGTTGAGGCCAGCCACAGCGATACGATCGCGCTCGTGGCCACCCTAACGAGCGACGGCGATCACCTGGTTCTGAAGCTTGGCCCGCTCGAGAAGCTGGCCGCGCTCCACGGCGACGTACGCGTCCCGCTCGAGCAGGTGCGCGCGATACGGAAGGTCGATCCATGGCGCTCGCTGCGCGGTCTGCGAGCGCCGGGCACCGGTATCCCCTATGTGCTGGCGTACGGAACGTTCCGATCGCGCAAGGGAAAGGACTTCGCCGCGGTCAAGGGAAGGGGCGCGGCGGTACTCGTCGAGCTGGAGTGCCGAAAGCCATTCAAGCGACTGCTCGTGTCCGCGGCCGACGCCGGACGGATCGCCACGAAGCTGCGGCGCGCTGCGCGCGCGAAGGGACGATGCCGCTCACTCTGGCGATCGCGCGGCGGCTAGCGCTCGGCTGGCATGCCGAACCTGACCGGCAGCTCAACTGCTGAGATCTGGACCTGCAGCGCCAGGCCGAAGCCGGCTAGCCCAGCTACTCCAGGAACCGGCGAAGCTCGTGCCGGGCGATCGTCCGCTTGTGGATCTCGTCCGGACCGTCGGCGAGCCGCAGCGTCCTCAGGTGGGCGTACATCGTCGCGAGCGGGAAGTCGTCGCTGACCCCGGCGCCGCCGTGCACCTGGATCGCGCGGTCGACGACCCGCAGGGCGACGTTCGGCGCGGCGACCTTGATGGCGGCGATCTCGGTGCGGGCGTGCTTGTTGCCGACGGTGTCCATCAGCCACGCCGCTTTCAGCGTCAACAGGCGAGCCATCTCGATCTCGATCCGCGACTCGGCGATCCAATCCTGGATGTTGGCGCGCTGCGCCACCGGACGCCCGAACGTCTCCCGCGCCACCGCGCGGGCGCACATCAGCTCGAGCGCCCGCTCGGATGCGCCGATGCAGCGCATGCAGTGATGGATCCGCCCAGGGCCAAGCCGCGCCTGGGAGATCAGGAAGCCGTCGCCCTCGTTGCCGACGAGGTTCGAGGCCGGCACCCGCACCTCGTCGAAGACGATCTCGCCGTGCCCCTCCTGGTCGACGTAGCCGAATACCGGCAGGTTGCGGAGGATCTTGACTCCCTCGGCGTCACGCGGGACGAGCACCATCGATTGCTGGCGGTAGGGGTGCCCTTCCGGATCGGTCTTGCCCATTACGATCATGATCCGGCAGCGCTCGCGCATCGCCCCCGAGATCCACCACTTGCGGCCTGTGAGCACGTACTCATCGCCGTCGCGGTCGATCCGGAGCTCGATGTTCGTGGCATCCGAGCTCGCCACCGCCGGCTCGGTCATCGCGAACGCCGAGCGGATCTCGCCTTCGAGCAGCGGCTCCAGCCACCGGTCCTTCTGCTCGGGAGTCCCGAACAGGGCCAGGACCTCCATGTTGCCGGTGTCCGGAGCAGCGCAGTTGCACGCCTCCGCGGCAATGTGGCTTCGTCCCATGATCTCCGCCAGGGGCGCGTACTCGAGGTTGCTGAGTCCCGGCGACGACAGGTCGGCGGCCTCGTGCGGCAGGAACAGGTTCCAGAGCCCGATCTCGCGGGCTCGGGACTTCAGCTCCTCCATGATCGGCGGATGGAAGTGGGGGTCGCCGGACGCGGCCAGCTGCTCGTGGTAAACCGGCTCGGCCGGATACACGTGCTCGTCCATGAACCGCACAAGGCGCTCCTGGAGGTCCTTGGTGCGGTCGGAGAGCTCGAACTCCATGAGCGGGAACGCTACCCTGCGCACGCCCGTGGAGCTTGCCGGCGCAAACGTGGTGATCACCGGTGCCGCGAGCGGCATTGGACGAGCTCTAGCCGTCCGCGTCGCGAACGAGCGGCCCCGCGCGCTGGTGCTGGCTGATCTCGACCAGGCCCGCCTCGAGCAGGTCGCCGGCGAGCTCGGCGCCGTCGCGGTCGTCACCGACGTGTCCTTGGAGCGGGAGATCGTGGCGCTCGTCCGGCGTGCCCGCGAGGAGGGCGGCCCGGTCGACGTGTTCGTCTCGAACGCCGGGATCCCTGGGCCTGGCGGTGGCCCCGAATGCAGCGACGAAGAGTGGCAGCGGATCTGGGAGATCAACGTGATGGCTCACGTGTGGGCAGCCCGGGCGCTGCTGCCGGAGATGGTCGCTCGCGGCGACGGCTACCTGGTGAGCACCGCATCCGCCGCGGGCCTGTTGACGCAGGTGTCCGCGCTTCCCTACACGGTCACCAAGCACGCTGCGGTCGCCGTGGCGGAGTGGCTTGCGGTCAACTACGCCGACGCAGGGATCAAGGTCTCGTGCGTGTGCCCGCTCGCGGTCCGCACGCCGATGCTCGACGTCGCTCTCGACGACCCCGCGGGCGCGGCCTCGCTGCTGGCCGATGAGGTGCTCGAGCCCGATGACGTCGCCCAGGCGGTGATCGCGGGAGTCCGCGACGAGCGTTTTCTGATCCTTCCGCATGCCGCGCTCGCGCGCTACATCGCGATCAAGGGGTCCGAGCCGGAGCGCTGGCTCGCGGGCATGCGCAAGCTCGTCCGCCGCGCTCGGGCCGGCGACAGCGATCCGTAGAGATCGCGCGCCTAAGGCGCTAGGCGAGCGCGGTCTCGGCCGTGGCGGCGTCGGCGTCGTCGGGCAGTCGACGGCGGATCTCGAGCACTCGCGGCAGTGCCCCGATGAATAGGTCGAGCAGCTCGGGGTCGAAGTGCGCGCCGCTCCCTTCCTTCATCAGGTCGACGGCGTTCTCAACGGTCATCGCCGGGCGGTAGACCCGATCGGAGGTGAGCGCGTCGAACACGTCTCCGATCGCGACGATTCGTCCCTCGAGCGGGATCTCGTCGCCGCGCAGGCGCCGCGGATACCCCGCTCCATCCCAGCGCTCGTGGTGCGTCCAGGCGATCGCCGCGGCGAGGTCGAGGAGTGGATCCGGCTCACCCGCCAAAATCTTGCGTCCTTAGTCCGCGTGCTTCTGCATGTGCGAGCGCTCTTCCTCGGTGAGCCTTCCTGGCTTTCGCAGGATGCTGTCCGGGATTCCGAGCTTGCCGATGTCGTGCATCGCGCTCGCCGTCGCGATCAGCTCACTGCGCCCCCGGTCGACGCCGCTCAGCCGGGCGAGGAGCTCCGAGTACCGGCTCACACGCTGGGTGTGGTTGGCGGTCTCCTCGTCGCGGAACTCCGCGGCGCGCGCGAGCCGCTCCAGCGTGCGGCGCTGCGAGCGCGAGACCGACGACAGGTTCCGGACCCGGGAGAGCCATTGGCCCATCTGTCCGGCGATCGTCGAGATCAGTACTTCCTGGCTGGCCGTGGTGGTCGCGCAGGGGGAACCGAGCACGAGCACCCCGAGCAGCTCATCAGCTTCGAGAACCGGGGCGACGAGCAGCATCTCGAGCTTCGCGCGGGCGAGCACGATTCGGCTGCGCCTGCGGTCGAGCTGCGCCGAAGGCAGTCGGACGATCCCCTCCCCGGCAATGGCGACGGCTTCCGCGAGAAGCCGTGGGTCGCCGAAGAAGTCGCGGAGCTCCTCACTGTCCCGGAATCCGATATGGCCCTGGAGAACGGGCGGTCTATGGGAGGCGGCCAGGTACGCGGCGCCGCATTCGAAGCCGGTCACCTCGGCGCACCGCTTGAGCACCTCGTCCATCAGGCGTTCCGCGCCGGAGCCCGAGGAGATCCCGATGCCGAACCCTGCGAGGAACGCGAGCTCGACCGACCTGTCGGCGAGCCGCTCCTTTAGCAGCGCGTTCTCGTGCTGGAGCCGCTGGAGCTCGGCGAACGAAGGCATCGCCTGAGGCCCTTCATCTCCGTTGCGGAGATGCCGGTCACCGTTTCGCGCGTTAGCGGCGCTGGCGTGCGCGGAGCCGTTCACCGGCTGCCGACCGCCGACATCGAGCAGCTCGGCCACTGCGCCGAGCAGCTCGGCGGACTCGACCTGGCGGGCGAACGTCCTCACAAACGAGCCATCGCCGTTCGAAGGCGAGCCCAGCGAGATTGCCGGGAGCTGAGCGAGCCGCGGCAGTCGGCGAAGGGCGCGCACCAGCGTCGAGGCGTCCATGTCAGCCAGCTTCTGGTCCACGACCACGAGCGACGGCCAGAGCTTGACCGCGGCGCGGAGCGCTTTTCGCCCGTCCCGGACGAGCAACGGCCGGTACGCCGCGCGCCGGAGGTCGCCGCACAGCCGCTGACCGGTTTTCGAGCTTCCGGTGACGATCAGCACATACCGTGGGCGTCCCTCGAAGACCTCGAGGACGGACGTGCTCGGAGACGGCGAGAGCTGTGGTGCGCGCATCAGCGCCCCACCGGCGGTCCGAGCGGCGCGTCGCGTGAGGGGTCAGGGATCCGAGGAGCGCCGGCCCACGCGTACGGCAGGGATCCCATAGTGCGCATAATCGACCAAATGCCGGGATTGCTTTAGAAACTTCTGCAAATTGCGCTGGCTTCCGTCGCAGCGGCGCTCGAAGCCTGCTCGCGCGGGGCCGCCGAGAGCTCACGCGGACCGGGCCTTACGGGTGCAGATGCAGCACGTGCCGAACGTGACGCGAGAACCGCCCCAGCGCTCCGTGGAGGCTCTGTCCGAACCCCGTCACTCCCAGCACCACGACGAAGATTCCGGCGACCAGCGCGAGCGCGGACACCAGGTAGGGCCAGCGTCGCTGAAGGAAGTCACGAATCGCCGCCAGGACTTTCGCCGCGCGGTTTCCGGCGAACGTCAGGATCGCGATGATCACGAGCAGCGGCAGGATGAAGCAGACGTTGAAGAGCACCAGCACCACCACCGTGCGCGCGGGGTCGAGGTCCTGTCCGACCACGGCGGCGATCACCGCGAAGTAGGGGAACGCCGTCGGCAGCTCGACTGCGGTGATCGTGGCGCCCAGGACCCAGCTCGACTTCCCCTTCGGCTCGAAGTCGGGCATCTCCCGGCTTGAGAGGCGCTCCCGATTGCGCCACAGGTAAACGGCTGCGGCGATCATTGCGACCCCAATTACGACCTCGATCGTGTACGCGACCTCATGGTGGGGATGGGGGACAAGCGACAAGAGCAGCTGCCCTGGCCCCAGCGCGATCGCGATCCCGCCGACCATGTACACCACGAACACTCCGAGCGCGAACTCGGTGACTCGTTCGCGCGGTCGTGGACCCGTGGCGAGATACAGCGCCGGCGCAACGGTGGTCGGATTCAGCGAATCCGCCAATCCGATCGACATTGCGATGCCTATCAGACGGATCACACCGGCCATTCTTCCCGGCTGGAGCGGCCTACGCAGTGCGGTGCGCAGATACGCCGCGTGATCCGGGTCGCGACCGCGTGTCGCTAAGCGAAGTGCAGGTCCTCGCCGTCCGCTTCATCGACGGCCTGCTCGCATGTCGGGCACCACCAGCGCGCCTCGATCGGGGTGCCGCACACCGCGTGGCGCGGGACCGATGAGCCGCCGGTGTTGCGCGTCGCCCAGCCCTCGAGCAATCTGAGCACGCCGGCGAGCTCCTGTCCCGTTGCGCTCAGCTCGTAGACGAATCGCGGCGGCCGCTCGGAGTAGGCCCTCGCGACGATCAGCGCGTTGTGCTCGAGATGACGCAGGCGCTGACTGAGGACATTCGGCGCGATTCCACTGACTGCCTCTTGCAACTCGCCGAAGCGGCGGGGCCCGTCAAGCAGGGTGGCGATCACGAGCAGCGTCCAGCGGTCGCCGACCGCCGTGAGTGCGTCGGCGAGCGCCGAGTGCGGGTGCTCGTCCGCGCCGGCGGGCGATCCTACGTCGAGGGCTTGCGGGGAATCGTCCATCACGATCAATCCTAGGAGGCGGGTCGAGGGCGCTCGCGTCGCCATCGGCCACGCCGCCACAGGCAGCACCGCTTCGAGCGCTCCGACGAACCCCTTGGGCGCCCACGCACCCTCCCAGTGGTAGACTTGCGATTTGCAAGTCACTACTAGCGGTCCAGGGCTGGACTCCGGCAGAAAGGCAGACAATGAGTGTGCTAGCTGAAATCGAAAGCACGGTGGACCAGATCGCCACCGCGGCCGGGCCGGCGGTCGTCGGACTCGGGCGAGGCTGGGGCGTCGGCTCAGGCGTCGTGATCGCACCCGGCCAGGTCTTGACCAACTCCCACAACCTTCGCCATGACGAAGTGCAGGTCACCTTCGCCGACGGACGGCGCGAGGGGGGCCGGGTGAAGGCGTCCGACCACGACCTCGACATCGCGGTGATCGAGGTCGAGACGGGTGACACCGAGCCGGTGCAATGGCCCGAGGACGGGTCCTCCCCGCAGATCGGCCGCGCGGTCTTCGCTCTCGCGAACCCCGGAGGCCGCGGTCTGCGCGTGACGCCAGGGTTCGTTTCCAGCGTGGCGCGAAGCTTCCGAGGCCCTCGCGGCCGGCGGATCGCCGGCGCGATCGAACACACGGCGCCGCTACCCCGGGGGTCTTCCGGCGGCCCGCTGCTCGACGCCGAGGGGCGCCTCCTGGGGATCAACTCGATCCGCGTCGATGGCGGACTGATCCTGGCGATTCCCGCCGACCAGGCGCTGCGCGACCGAGTTCAGGCACTCGGGCGAGGCGAGGCGCCGACGCGGGCTAGACTCGGGGTGGCGATCGCGCCCCCGCGAGTCGCAAGGAGGATGCGCCGGGCGGTCGGGCTCCCCGAGCGCGAGGGAGTGCTGGTGCGGGCCGTCGAGGACGGCAGCGCCGCGGAGCGCGCCGGGATCGAGCGCGGCGATCTGATCGCGGCAGCGGCCGGTCGCGAGATCGAGCGAGTCGACGTCCTGTACGAGGCCCTCGACGCTGCCGGAAGCGCGGATCAGCTCGAGCTGACGATCGTGCGCGGCACCGAGGAGCGCAACGTCTCGGTCAAGCTGTGATCCCCACCGTCACAGAAGACGAGCTCGGCAGCGAGGCGCTCGACGCCTATTCGCGCGTCGTGATCGCAGTCGCCGAGCGGCTATCGCCAAGCGTCGCGAACCTCAGAGTGATGCGGCGGACCCGCGCCGGGCGGGTACCGGCGGGACAGGGCAGTGCGGTAGCCCTCACCACGGACGGCTTCCTGCTCACGTCGGCGCACGTGGTGCCCGGTTCATCATCGGGCCCAGGCAGGACACGGGCGGGCCGAGCGGCGTTCGTCGACGGACGCGAGCTCGGCTTCGAGGTCGTCGGGGTCGACCGGCTCTCCGACCTGGCGGTCCTGAGAGCGGACGGCGACAAGCTCGAGCCGGCGACCCTGGGCGAAGCCGAGAAACTGCGAGTCGGACAGCTTGTGGTCGCGATCGGAAACCCGCACGGGTTCGCCGGCTCGGTCACCGCCGGAGTCGTCTCCGCCCTGGGTCGCTCGCTTCCGGCGCGGGCGGGGCGCACCTTCCGCTACATCGACAACGTGATCCAGACCGACGCAGCGCTGAACCCGGGCAACTCCGGCGGGGCCCTCGCCGACAGCCACGGCGAGGTCGTTGGGATCAACACCGCCGTCGCTGGGGTCGGCCTGGGCCTCGCGGTCCCGATCAACTCAGCGACCCGCCGCATCGTCGGAGCCTTGATGCGCGACGGCCGCGTCCGCCGCGGCTACCTGGGGATCGCCGGCGGCCCCCGCCCGCTCCCCCCGCACGCTCGGGTTCGGCTCGGACGCGCGAGCTGCGTGGAGATCGTTGAGGTCGTTCCGGACAGCCCGGCGCAGCGGTCGGGGCTGCGAAGCGAGGATCTGCTGATCGAGCTCGACGGGCACCCGATCGAGCGCGTCGACGACGTCCAGGCGCTGATGACCCACGAGTCGATCGGCCGGCGGCTGCAAGCGAAAGTGCTGCGGGGCGACAGGTGGCTCGACCTCGAGCTGGCGCCGGCGGAGCTGGCCGAGGGCTGAGGAGCGGGGTCGGCCCGCCGACCCCGGGCGGAGCGCCTGCGCGCTCGGCTGCCACCGGAGGACAAGCTACAC
>CATPBV010000014.1 GCA_955652345.1 uncultured Solirubrobacteraceae bacterium
CTCGAGGCCGGCTGCGGCGCGGGGCGGATCCTCGGCTACCTGGTCGCGCTCGGAGGAGAGGTGCATGGGATCGACGTGTCGAGCGCGATGCTCGAGTACTGCCGCCAAAGCTATCCCCAGGCGTATGTCCGCCTGGGCGACCTCGCCGCGCTCGGCGAGTCGGTCAGCGGCCCGTTCGACGCGGTGATCGTGCCCGACAACACGATCGACATCTTCGGCGACGCGCAGCGACGCGGCGTGCTCGGCGACATCCGCGAGCTCCTCGCTCCCGACGGCGTGCTGATCTTCTCCTCTCACAACCTCGACCACGCCGATCGCAACCCCCAGGCCGTTGGTCGAGCGCCCGCTCGGGGCCGCGCCCAGGCGCTGCTCGCGCGACTCGTCGAGTTGTCGCCCGCGCGTGCGGCACGCGCGGTGGCGCGACTGCCCAGGCGGATTCGGAACCGAAGGCGACTCGCGCCGCTTCAGAGTCGCGCCGCCGACCACGCGATCTTGAACGACCTGGAGCTCGACTACGGAGTGCTGCACTACTACATCGGGCGCGACGCGCAGGAGCGCCAGCTCGAGGAGCTCGGCTTCCTGCTGGTGGAGTGTCTCGACGTCGACGGGCGCGTCGTGGACGCAGGTGCACCCGGTTACGGCCCGTGGCTGCACTACGTGGCGCGCGCTGCGTAGCGCGCAGTCGGGCCCGCGCTCACCGGTCGGTGCAGTAACGGAGAACCTCGACCAGCGTCAGCGCGAGGATCCGGAGGTCGAGGCGCAGCGACCAGTTCTGGATGTAGTAGTTGTCCCACTCCACCCGATCCGCGATCGAGGTCTGGCCACGCAGGCCGTGAACCTGAGCCCACCCGGTGATTCCCGACTTGACCCGGTGGCGGTCCTCGTAGCGCGCCACCTCCTGGGTGAACCGCTCGACGAACTCGGGGCGCTCGGGTCGTGGTCCGACCAGGCTCATGTCGCCGCGGAGCACGTTGAACAGCTGCGGTAGCTCATCGAGCGAGGTGTCGCGGAGCAGCCGCCCGATCGGCGTGCGCCGATCCTCGCCCTCGATGCCTCCCGGAGCCAGCCCGGCACGCAGGTCGAAACTGCCTCGACGCGCGTCCTCGCGCATCGTCCGGAACTTGAGCACGTCGAAGGCGTGGCCGTCGCGTCCCACTCGCCGCTGGTGAAACAGCACGGGTCCGGGCGAGGTGAGGCGGACGGCGAGCGCGACCGCGCCCATCAGCGGCGCGAGCGCGACGAGCGCGATCAGCGCGAAGCTCCGATCGAGGGCGTGCTTGACCGCGAACTGCCAGCCCCGCGGATCGGTCGGGCGGAGCGTCAGCAGCGGCAGCCCGCCGACATAGTCGAGCGCGGCCCGCTCGTTCATCGACTCGTACAGCCTCGGCACCAGCGACACCTCGATCCCGAGGCGGACGCACTCCTTGACCTTCTCCACGAGCACGCGATCGGGCTCGGTCGAGAAAGCGAGGATCACGTGGCGGGCGCCGGTGCGAGCGACCGCGTCGGAGAGATCGCCGAGGTCACCGAGCAGCGGCACGACATTGCCGTGCGAATGCTCGCCGCGCGGCAGCGGGTCGGCGTCGATGAAGCCGACCGGGCGTAGGCCGTAGCGCGGCTCACCGAGCAGCCGCTTGACGAGATGCTCGCCGACCAATCCCGCTCCGACGATCAGCGTGGGGGTCGCAAGGGTGTGGTTCCGAACCGCTTGCCGGCGCCCCACCAGAAGCACGAGGCGAGCGCTCGCGAGCGACGCGAAGCCGAACAGCCAGAGAGTGACGGTGAGCCCGAGCAGGCGTCCACCGCCGAGGAGCGAGCTTGCGCCGAGCGACGCCATCGCCGCCAGCGAGACGACCCCGAGCACGTGGACGACGGTGTCGAGCGCCGAGCCGTGCAGGCGCTCGTCCGGAGTTCGCCGGGCGTGCAGGAACGTCAGCGCGAGCAGCGGAAAGCCGATCGCGAGGATCAGGTCGGCGCCGGCGGCGCGAGCCGGCGTCGCGCGCAGGGCGAACCCCGACGCGAGAAGCAGCACGAGAAGGTCGATCCCGAGCCTGAGGCTCGACCAGGTTCGGGCATCGAGCAGGCGGGCGGCCAGCCTGACGCGAACGGGCGGGGAGCTCGCCTGCGGGGAGAAGCCGCGAGCGCCCGGCAGCGCGGTCTTGTGCCCCGTTGCCGCGTGCCGCGTTTGAGCGGGCGCGGGCGCAAGCTGGGGCGCGGGGGGAGGGCTCACCGCCGGTCCCCGACTGATTTGCCTTGCTCACAGCGGGGCGCCGGCGCTGAGATGCGGTCGACTCGGGATGCCCCAAAGGAAGCGCAGGCGGACGCTCCTGTCCACTCTCGCAACTCGAACTCCCTTCGTTCGGAGGGTTATCCCTCCGTCCGTAAGAGATTTCGGTAGCTACAGCGTGACGCGAGGCCGGGGTTTCCCCGGCATCACGTTCGGCATATCACCGATTGCGGGTGCGGCTTTCCCCGGAGTCCGATTGCGGTAGACCACGCGCCGGTCGTCTGAGCAGGAGACCCACGGCTCCAAGCAGCACGCCGCAAAGGACCGTGGCCGCGAGATCGAGTCCCGTGTTCGGCAGGCCACCGCTGGCAGTCGTCGCCGTCGGCGTGGTGGTCGTACCCGGGGTCGTGCTGGGCGTCGACGTCGTGGCCGATGCAAGGACCACGATCGTGCCGTGCATGAACGGATGGATCGTGCAGAAGTACGAGAACGTGCCAGCCGTCGAGAACGTGTGCGACGCGCTGGCACCCTTCGCGAGGGTGCCGGTATTGAAGCTGCCGTTGCTCGCGGTGGCTGTGTGCGCGGCGGGGCCATTGTTCGACCACGTGACCGTGTCGCCCGCGTGAATCGTCAGCGAGCCCGGCGAGAACGAGAAGTCTGCGATCGCTACGCCGGGATCCCGCGCGGAGTGCGCCTTGACGGCGAGGGGGACGCGGAAGTGGTGGTGCCGACGGTGTGTCCGGGCCGCGGGCCCTTGGCGATGCCCCGTGCCCGATGGGTGGGTCGTCGTGTGCGAGCCTTGCTTGGTGGTCCCCGAGCCCTGCTTTGCGTGCGTTGTCCGCGACTGGGCCGGCGGGTTTCTCGCGGCGTGATGGTGCTTGTGCCCGGCGAGATGGAGCGGCAGGGGGAGCGCTACAGCGGCGACGGTGACTACGACCTGCGTTGAGCTGAGGCGAATTTTCATGTTGCTCGAGGGGACGTATGGAGCCGCCGGAACCTTCCCGGCGACGGCGTAGGATGGGGCACACTAACGTCTCAGGAGGCGGTGCATGTCGCAACTCGTTCGGATGGACCAGACCGGCCACACGACTTTGGCCGAGTGGAGCGCGGATGACCCGGCGAGCGTCCGGATCGCCGACGCCGCGATGCGGCACGCGCTCGAGCAGGGCTACTTCGCCGTCGTCTCCGCCGGGGAGGGGCACGCCGAGCAGGTCCGCGATCTGCCGGCTGACGCGCCGCTCGTGATCCTGCGCAAGCCGATCGCCGGCGGGTAGGCCGGCCCCACCGGCAGTGGACGCGCTCACGGCTCAGCCCACGGCTCTCCCCGAGCTCGCAAGCGTCTACTGGCGCCCTCGAGCGAGCGACCGCTCGCTGACGCGGGCGGGACGGCTGTGGACCCTGTCGACCGTCGCTCACACCGTCCCGTTCAGCGGCGCCGCGGTGCTGCTCGTGTCGCTCAACCCGGTCACCCTGCCC
>CATPBV010000015.1 GCA_955652345.1 uncultured Solirubrobacteraceae bacterium
GCGCTCGAGGCGCTGATCGATCCCGAACACGCCGCCCTCGTCCTCCTCGCCAAGGCTCTGTAGCGCGCGGAGCGGTTTCGTGATGATCATCGACCACGTCGTGATGCTGGTCAGCGACGGGGCCGAGGCCGCAAGGCACTTCCGTGACCGGCACGGGCTCGGTTCGGAACGTCACTCCTTACCCACGCGCGGGTACACGCCACCACTTCCTCCCTCTCGAACCGCCCGCGTATCTCGAGTTCCTGACGATTGAGAACCGCGAGGTTGCCGAGAGCACCGAGGATGGGCGGCGAGCTCTCGCCTGTGAGGCCGCGGGATATGGGCTGTTCGCGTGGGCCGTGCTCGTCGACGATCTAGAGGGGGTGTCGAAGCGCCTGGGCCTTGAGATCACGGACTACACGATCCCGCACGGCGACGGGACGCTCAGGGGGTGGCGAGCGATCGGTGGACCGGCCCACCTTCCGTTCTTCATCGACTACCCCAACAGTGGCGACAGGCTGGGGCGTTATCAGGAGGTGTACGACCGCGTCGGGCACACTTCCGCGCCGCGAGGGTTCACTGTATTGACGATCAGCGGATCGGACCACGAGCACAGCGAGTGGTTGGGACCGCACGAGCTGCCACTTCGGTTCAGCGCCGGCAGATCCGGTATTCGCGAAGCCCGAATCGCAACCGCGAGTGGCGAAGTGATCATCCGCTAGCGGCCCGCCGTCGCGCGACGCAGCCTTTAGTCCCGTTGGACCACGCCGTCCCGCCCCTCAGGCCCGGTCCGCCACTCCTCCGCGAGGATCGCCCATCGCTCGTGGTCGCGCCAGCGGCCGCCGATCTTCAGATACCTGGGAGAGAACCCCTCGCGCCGGAACCCAGCGCCGCGCGCAAGCGCGATCGAAGCCTTGTTCCCGGGCTGGATGTTCGCCTCCACGCGATGCAACCGCAAGCCGAGAAAGGCATGGCGGAGCACCAGCCGGATCCCCTCGCCCATGTAGCCGTGCCGAGCGAATGGCTTACCGACCGCGTATCCGAGATAGGCGCTCTGTAGCGATCCGCGGGCGATCTGGGAGAGGTTGAAGAAGCCGATGATCGACAGGTCCTCCAATCGGCAGACGAGCATCGCCTCGAAGTCCGGACGCCGCGCATCGACGAGGTATGCCGAGAACCGATCGTCGTCGGTCGGCGCGGTCGCCCAGGGGCGGTGAAATGAGCGACTCGCCCGCATCAGCGAGACGAACTCGTCTCGGTCGGCCCGGTCCGGCGGCCGCAAGAAGACGCGACTCATCTCCCCAGCGCGCGCTCGAGCCTGTAGGCGAGCGCCTCGCATGCGAGGTCCTCGGAGACGTTGAGCTGGAAGCGAAGACGCGTGTCCTCGACGAGCTCGATCGCGGCGCGCAGCTGCTCGCCGGTCGCCCCCCGCTCTCGATCGGCCTCGAGCTCCCGACGGCGGTCGACGTGTCGCAGCAGATCCTCGGCGCCCCAGTCGAGGACCGCCAGATCCGAGTACCAGAGCGCGACGAGCTGGAGCGCGAGATCGAGCGCCGTGGTCTCGACCCTTCGGCGCGAACGCCTGATCCGCTCGCTCCACTCGGTCCGGATGCGCTTGCGGTCCTTGCTCGGGTACAGCACCAGCTCCGCGGTTTCTCGGTCTTCGAGCTCGGCCCGGGTCACCTCACCCTTCGCGCGCACGGCCGCGAGTAGCGGCACCCACGGCCTTTCCTGCGCGGCCGTACCCGCAAGCGCCTCGCGCGCGTAGGACTCCGCGGCCGCTCGCAGGGCCTGACCCTCGTCGGTCGCCAGCAGCGACGCCTGCTCGGCATCCCCCAGCGACAGCCGTGCGCAGGTGAGCGCGGTCTCGCGAGCGACACCACCGGCCTCCAGAGCGCTCGCCACCTCATCCGGAGCGGGCGCGTCGAAGCGCACCAGCTGACAGCGCGAGCGGATCGTCGGCAGCACTTCCGCGAGCCTGTCCGTGAGCAGGATCAGATGCACATATGACGCCGGCTCCTCGAGGGTCTTCAGCATCCGGTTCGCGGCCTCCTCGCCGAGCTCGTCGACGCGCTCGACCACAAACACTCGGCGGGTGGACTCGAACGGAGTCCTCGACGCCGCCGACACCACCGGACCATCGATGTCGCTGACTAGGATCTCGTGCGCTCCGCTCGGCGTGACCCACGTCAGGTCTGGGTGCGCTCCGCCGAGCGCCCGCCTGCGCGCGCTGTCCTCGCTCGGAGAGCTGGCGGCAAGGAGCTCGGCCGCCACGGCCCGCGCCGCCGAGCGCTTTCCGGAGCCGCCCGGGCCGTGGAACAGATATGCGTGTGAGGGTCGTCCGTCACGGCCGAGTGCGGGGCCAAGGACCGCGCGAGCGTGTGGGTGGGGTTCGAGCTCCAGCAGCACTGACGTCGATGCTAATCCCTATAGGGTCAGAGCTGATCAGCGTGAACCCGGGACGGCTCATCACCATCGAGGGCATAGACGGGGCTGGGAAGACCACGCTCGCGCTCGCCCTCGAGGAGGCATTGACCGAGCGCGGAATCGACGTCCACGTGCTGCGCGAGCCGGGCGGCGTGCCAGCCTCCGAGCGTCTTCGGGACCTTGTCAAGGACCCTTCGCTACAGATCGGCGCGCGGGCGGAGGCGTTGATCTACGCGGCGGCTCGCGCCCAGCTCGTGGAGGAGGCGGTCGCGCCGTCGCTCGAGCGGGGCGCGTGGGTCTTGCTCGACCGGTTCGTGGACTCCTCGCTCGCGTACCAGGGTGCCGGCCGAGGGCTCGGGATCGGCGCTGTCCGGGCGATCAACGAGTTCGGAACGGGTGGGCTGGAGCCCGACCGCACCCTGCTCCTGACCCTCTCGCCCGAGCTCGGACGCGCGCGCACGCTCGGCCGAAGGGAGGTCCTCGATCGGCTCGAGCGCGAGCGCGCGGAGTTCTTCGAGGCGATCGCGGACGCCTACGGACAGCTTGCGGCGGGAGATCCGGATCGGATCCGGAGGATCGATGCGTCACAACCGCCCGAGCGGGTGCTCGCGACAGCGCTCGAGGCGATCTCGGACCTGCTCTCGTAGCCCCTCAAGGCTGACCGCCGCCAGCCGATATACGCTCCATAAGAACCAGCGCTGGCCGGGCGCATGAGCATGATCGGAGAGGAATGCCTGGTAAGAGAGACCCCTACCGGGGTTTGCTTAGTGCGCTGCTTGCGATCGGTGTTGCACTCGCAGTTGCCGCTCCGGCCTCGGCAGCAGGACCGCTGTCCTGGTCCGCGAGCCACATCGGAGGCGGGGGCCAGATGCTCGCCATTTCCTGCCCATCCCGAACGCTCTGCCTGGCGTTCAACGAGGCGGGACGAGTGTTCGTCTCGCAGAACCCGGCGGCCGGAGGGCGAAGCTTTCACAAGGTCCGCCGTCTGGACATACCCACGAACCTCGGGTTCTCCACGTCCCTCCAGCTGTTCAACGTCGCGTGTCCCTCGATTCACCTGTGCCTGACTGCCACGCAGGGAACGCTGGTCTACACGACGAACCCGACCGGAGGAGCGTCGGGCTGGCATCGGGCCACTCTCGATCCCAGTGTCGACAACCACATCGATTCGATCTCGTGCCGGACTGCGCACTTCTGCGTGGCGATTGACAACAACACCGGAGGCGGCGCGATCGGCGCCTCGGGACTGACGTTCACGAGCACCAACCCGGCCGGCGGCGCGACTGCTTGGAGCGCGGGCGCGCCGCTTCAGAACGTGAACTCCACGGGCCTGTCGTGCTTCTCCACCGGCTTCTGTGTCGCAGGCACGGACAACAGTGTGCGATGGATCTCCAACGTCACCGATCCGACCGCGATGTGGCAGTTCATCTTTGGCTCGGGCGCGGGCACCGGATCGATCGATTCGGTGGCTTGCCCATCGCTGCACCTCTGCCTTGCGGTACCCACGGGGAGCGGCAACGACTTCGTCTCCACCAACCCGGCCGCGGGGAGCTGGCGCCAGACCCCGGTCGCGACCGGGTACTTGACGTGCGCCGCGACGACGCTATGCGTGGGGACCGGAGCGCCCGGCCTCGCTGTCTGGACGTCGACCAATCCCGCCGGTGGGAGGTCCGCGTGGCACTTCACGCACATCGCGCGAGGCCCCAACTTCCTGCGGGAGGTGTCGTGCCCCTCGACGCGGTTCTGCGTGGCGGTTGGGGATGGCGGCTCGGTAGCTGTGGGGCGGGCTCACCGCGCCCACCACTGACCTGACAAGTCCCCGCAACGCCGTCCGGGCCTAGTCGGCTTAGCCGTCAGGGTGTGCCTGGGCGAACTCCCAGGCGTCGGCGACCATCGCCTCGAGCTCCGGCTTGCGCGCCTTCCAGCCGAGCTCCGAGCGGATCAGGTCGCTGGCGGCGACAAGCTTCGGCGGGTCGCCGGGTCGCCGGGCCGACTCAACGGTGGGAATGTCGACGCCGGTCACGTTGCAGGCGGCTGCGATCACCTCGCGCAC
The DNA here is from genome assembly GCA_955652345.1 of uncultured Solirubrobacteraceae bacterium. GTDB lineage: Bacteria > Actinomycetota > Thermoleophilia > Solirubrobacterales > Solirubrobacteraceae > Palsa-465. Next base: position 4,460 of record CATPBV010000015.1, read on the forward strand.
CGAGAAGCCGCTGCCGTTACCGAGGTTGAACAC
>CATPBV010000016.1 GCA_955652345.1 uncultured Solirubrobacteraceae bacterium
GCGCGCAGCGGAAGCGTGCCGTGACGTAGGCCAGAGCGCGCGTTCAGCCCGCGCGCGCCTGGTTGATGCGCCGCTCCATGTCGAGCTCGGTGTCGAAGTCCGCCATGTCGGCGTGGCGGTACTCGACTCCTTCGCCGATGAGGAGGCCCGCGAGTACCTCGACATAGCGCCCGTCGAGCTGCGTGTCGGCCACCCGGCGAAGCTCGCGCAGAGCCTCGAACGAGCTCATCCGCGTGCGGTATGTGTCGTTGGCGGTGAGCGTGTCGTAGACCTCGGCAACGGCGATGATCTTCGCGATCTCGGGGATCTCAGCGCTGGGCAGACCTTGCGGGTAACCGCGGCCGTCGATTCGCTCGTGGTGTTTGAGGACGATCTCCGCCACCGGGCCGTAGATGCCGAGGTCCTTCAGCATGTCGGCGCCGAGCTCCGGATGTCGCTGGATCGCCTCCCAGTCCTCGTCGGTCAGCGTCCGTCCGCGTTCGGCCACGCGGTCGGACAGAGCGAAGTGGCCGATGTCGTGCAGCAGTCCCGCGGTGTGAGCTAGCTCCTGCTCCTGCTGGCTCATTCCGACCTGCCGCGCCATGTCCCGCGCGAAGCGGGCCACAGCGGCGGCGTGACGGGCGGCGCGGCGGTCGCGGATATCGAGCGAGCGCATCAGTCCCGCTAGCACGCCCCAGGAGAGCGAGACGTACTGCTCCGCGCGCTGGCGCGACTGCTCCAGCAGGTGCGCCATGTAGGAGAACACGAAAACGGCGGTGAGCGCGAATACGATCCCGCGCAGCCCCACCACCAGATAGATGCTCGCGCCCGCGACCGCGAGCGCGATGTTCAGCGCGGCGCCCGGGAGCGTCTCCAGGAACTGCCGGATGGGGAACGGCTGCCCGGAAAGCGCGCGCTTCAGCGTGGCGTAGATCAGAAAGCTCAGCAGGAACATCGCCACTCCTGCCGCCGCGATCACGAGATAGAAAATCACGCTGTCGCTCGGGTGAGGCTGCAGGAGTCGAATCGGCACCCCCACCGCAACCGCCGGACCGACGCTCGCGGGGAGGTTGATGAGGACGACCGACCGGGCCGGCGTCCGCCGGCGCGCGGTCGCGGAAAGCTCCGAGAAGATCGCGGCGAGGGCGGCCGAGAGCGGACCGAGGAAAGCAGCCGCCAGAAGGAGGACGATGAAGGAGGCAGAGACGTCCGGACCTCCCGGCCGCCCGACAGCCATGCAGCCAGCAATAATCGCCGCGCCACCGAGCACGACGCTCAGTCCGTTTACGCGGTCCAAGTGCGCGATTGCAAGAGCAATTCCGCCCAAGAGCAGGGACAGAAGCACGGCGACATACGGCACAGAGCGGCTCACCGAGCGTGGCATCATGGGAGAGCCCGCGTCGCCGGTCATTCCGTCAAGTTAGCGCGATTTCGCGCTTACGCAAGGTTGTGAATCAGTGATCACGCCAGCACACAGGTCCCCCTTCCTCCGTTGGTTCGAACGAACGCGAACAACCAGCGGGGACCCGATCACACAGGACGGCCCCACGCGGGCCAACCGAGGTCGCGCGTCGGCCGAGAAAGACGATTTGCGACCTACAGGTTTTCGGTGTAACGATTTACGTTAAGGTTTTCTGGACTCTTACCGATAAAACCTATGCAATTCTATGCAGAGGGGCTTAGTCTTTCAACCAGTCGGTCGAAATAGCACTGCTCCTGCCGGATTTCTTGCGCATGCGCTACCTCAAAACGAGTGAAGCCGCAACACTGCTGAACGTCAGCCCGAACACGCTGAGGGCGTGGGAGCGGCGCTTCGGTTTTCCGAAACCACAACGGTCCCCGGGCCGGCATCGACTCTATACCTACGGTGAGGTCGCTGCACTGAGAGATGCCTTACAGGAAGGGCTCTCGATCTCGTCTGCGGTTTCTCGCGCGCGCGAAGGGCTCGCCGCCGACACGAGCTCGCTCGTGGGGGCGCTCGTCTCGTTCGAGCGCCAGCGAGCCGACGTCGCGATCGAAGCCGCCCTCGCGCTCCGGACCCTGGACCGCTCCGTGGAGGAGGTCCTACTCCCCGGATTGGATGAGATCGCCCGCAAGTACACGGTCGAGTCGGCCGCCTGGGCGTTCGCTTGCCACTGGGCGACCGACTGGCTGCGCAGGGCCACGCGCCTCGCCCCTCCGCCCGTTCGGCCGGTCGCGGTCGTAATCGGAGACGCCACGCGTGACGAGCTCGACCCCGACGCTGCGCACCTTCGCGCCCTCGAGCTGTTCTGCATTCGGGAGGGCGTGCACGTGCTCAGCCTCTCTGCCCGGGGCATCGCCGGGATCGGCGACGCCGTCGCGGTCCATCGCCCGAACCTGGTAATCGTCGCCGGGCGTCACCTCGGCGACGACACCGTCGCGAGGTGGGCGTACGGGATCCGCCTCGCGATCGGGCCGCTCCCGCTCGCCACCTACCGGCGCGGAGACCAGCGCGCGCGGAGCCGGACCAGCGGCAACACGGTGCTGCCGGCCGGGGCAGGGGCTGCCGCACGCGCGGTGCTCGAGGTCGCCGAAGCCGAGGCCTCCGGAAGGACCGTCGCGTCATCGGCGTCGGCACGGCACGCCGCTGCGCTCACGCGCGAGCGCGACGCCGTCTAGCCGCGACCCGCTTACGACGCTGGCCGCGCTTAGCGGACCTCTCAGGTTCGCGCGATTCCAGCCGATTACTAGGTCTGTGAGCGGGATCCGGACCAACGCGGCGGCAGTGATGCTCGGGGTGAGCCCTAACACCCTGCGCAGCTGGGAGCGCCGGTACGGCTTTCCCTGCCCCCGCCGGACCCCGGGCGGCCACCGGCAGTACACGCTGACCGACGTCGAGTCTCTGCGGGCGGCGCTCGCGCAGACCCATAACGTCTCCTCCGCGGTCGCGCTGGCCCGCCAGCGTGGCGAAGGACCACCTTCGTCGTCGCGACTCGCGAGCGCGTTTGCGGCGTTCGACGAGGAGGTCGCGGACCGCATGCTCGAGGAGAGCCTCGCGCTGCGTTCGGTCGAGAGGACGATCGAGGATCTGCTGCTCGAGGCGGTCTCGATGCGACTCGAGGACCGCAACGCGGGCGCCGAATACGAATACGCGTGGCGATATGCGAACGGTTGGCTGGCCGCTATGAAACGAGTTTCGCCACCCGCCCTGCGCCCGGAAGGGGTGCTGGTGCTCGACGCCTCGGGCCCGCTCGATCTCGATGGTCTGTACGCACTGGCCCTCGAGGTCGTTCTGAGGCGGGCGGGGCTGCGGACCCTGCTGCTCAGTCCCGCGGTCGAGCCGAGACGCCTCGGGCGTGCACTACGCGCGCTGGCCCCGCGCGCGGTGGTCTTGACCGGCCGGCGGATCACGCTCGACGGGATCGGCCGGGTGGTGTTCGCCGTGCGGAGCGCGCGCGGAGACGTGCTCGTCTGCGACTATCGCGGCGCGGTCCCGAGAACAGGGGGCGCCACGGTCTCGAGGCTCGGGGACGCGCCGGTGGCCGCACGCGATGCGCTGCTCACGCAGCTCGATGCGACCCCCACCCCGAAGTCGAAGACGATCGCGGCATCGTAGGCAGGGCGCCCCGGAGCGGGCTCCTACAATCCCGCGCCCATGGCTTCCTCGAAGCATCCGGTGGACGCGGGAACTACCGCCTCTCCGCACCGACCCGTCGACCCGCGCGCCTCCTTCCCCGAGCTCGAGGAACGTGTGCTCTCCCGGTGGCGCGAACGCGACGTGTTTGCGCAGTCGCTGCACCGACGCACAGGGGCGGCTCCGTGGGGCTTCTACGAAGGGCCGCCCACAGCCAACGGACCGCCCGCCACCCACCACGTGCTGGCCCGCGTCTTCAAGGACATCTTCCCCCGCTATAAGACCATGTGCGGCTACTACGTCGAGCGTAAGGGCGGCTGGGATTGCCATGGGCTGCCGGTCGAGCTTGCGGTCGAGGCGGAGCTCGGCTTCACCTCCAAGGAGGACATCGAGCGCTACGGGATCGCGGAGTTCAACGCTCGCTGTCGCTCGCTGGTCCTCAGCCACGTCGAGGACTGGAATCGCCTGACCGAGCGGATCGGTTTCTGGATCGATCTCGACGACGCCTACAGGACGCTCGACCGTGACTACATCGAGTCGGTCTGGTGGGCGCTCAAGACGATCCACGACCGTGGCCTGCTGTACGAGAAGCTGAAGGTCGTTCCCTACTGCCCACGCTGCGGCACCGCGCTCTCGAGCCACGAGCTCGGCCAGCCCGACGTGTACAGGGACGTGCTCGACCCGTCGGTGTACGTGCGGCTCCCGGTCACTGAGCCCCGTGGCGCGGCACACGCGGGCGACGAGCTGGTCGTGTGGACGACGACTCCATGGACGCTCGTGTCGAACGCGGCGGTTGCGGTCGACCCTGAGCTCATCTACGCCCGGGTGCGCGCTGACGACGGCGCGGTCCTGATCGTCGCGGAGGAGCTCGTCGAGCGGGTCCTGCCGTCCGGCGCCGACGTGCTCGAGACGTTTCCCGGCAGCGAGCTCGAGGGGGTCGCGTACGAGCCGCCGTTCGGGTTCATCGGCAGGGACGCGTACGGCGAGCGAGGTCACACAGTCCTGCTCGGAGACTTCGTCACCGCCCAGGAAGGAACCGGGCTCGTGCACACGGCGATCGCGTTCGGCGAGGACGACTTCCGGCTCGGCGAGCAGTACGGGCTGAACGTGGTCAATCCCGTGCGGCTCGACGGCACCTTCGACGAGCGCATCGGTCCGTACGCGGGAAGATGGGTCAAGGATGCCGATCAGGACCTGATCGAGGACCTGCGAGCGCGCGGCCGCCTGCTTCGCGCGGAGACGTTCGAGCACTCCTACCCGCACTGCTGGCGCTGCCACACCCCGCTGCTGTACTACGCGAAGCCCTCGTGGTACATCGCCACGAGCCAGCGCAAGGACCGGCTGCTCGCGGCGAACGAGACGGTCAACTGGTACCCCGACCACGTCAAGCACGGACGCTTTGGCAAGTGGCTCGAGGGAAACGTCGACTGGGCCCTGTCCCGCGAGCGCTACTGGGGGACGCCGCTCCCGGTGTGGCGCTGCCCGGCCGGACACGTGCGCGCGATCGGATCGCTCGGCGAGCTCGAGGAGCTCTCGGGCGTGGCCCTCGCGGACCCCCACCGGCCGTTCGTGGACGACGTCACCTTCCTGTGCGCGCAGTGCGAGGACCAGATGCAGCGCGTACCGGAGGTCATCGACGTCTGGTTCGACTCGGGGTCGATGCCGTTCGCGCAGTACCACGCCCCGCACGAGAACGAGGAGCACTTCCGGGAGCGATTCCCGGCGGACTTCATCTGCGAGGCGCTCGACCAGACGCGGGGCTGGTTCTACTCGCTGCTGGCCGTGTCAGCGCTGCTGTTCGATCGCGCCCCCTACCGAAATGTCGTGTGCCTTGGCCTGATCCTGGCCGAGGACGGCCGCAAGATGTCCAAGTCGCTGGGCAACGTCGTCGACCCGTGGGAGGTGATCGACCGCTACGGAGCGGATGCCTACCGCTGGTACCTGTTCACCTCCAAGCAGCCCTGGGACGGCTACCGCTTCTCGATGGAGGCGATCGCCGAGGGCGTCAGGCAGTTCCTGCTCCAGCTGTGGAACACGTACGCGTTCTATGTCCTGTACGCGCACGCGAACGGGGTGGTGCCGGAGATGCTCGGCGACACCGAGCCGAGCGAACTAGACCGCTGGATCCGCTCGCGGCTGCAGGCCACGGTCGAGGTCGTTCGCGAGCGCCTCGACGACTTCGACGCGACATTCGCGGGCCGCGCGATCCAGGAGCTCGTCGACGAGCTGTCCAACTGGTACGTGCGGCGCTCCCGAAGACGCTTCTGGGACGGCGACCCGGCGGCGTTTGCGACCCTGCGCGAGTGCCTGGTGACGATCGCGCAGCTGCTGGCGCCGTTCTGCCCGTTTGTGGCGGATGAGATCTACGACAACCTCGACGGCGCCGAGCCGAGCGTCCACCTGTGCGATTTTCCCGAGCCGGGTGCTCGTGACCTCGAGCTCGAGGAGGCGATGGCGATCGCCCGCGAGACAGTCCGCCTCGGGCTTGCAGCGCGGGGGCAGGCGAAGCTGAAGGTGCGCCAGCCGCTGCGGGCGGCCGTGGTCGTGGCCACCGGCCGCGAGCGCGCGGCGATCGAGCGGCTTGGCGGGCTGGTTCGCGATGAGCTGAACGTTCACGAGCTGCGCTTCGTCTCGCAGGCGGACGAGCTCGCCGAGGTCGAGCTGAAGCCCAATTACCGGACGCTGGGTCCCCGGTTCGGCAAGCACATGCCGGTTGTGGCCGCGGCGGTCGCCGGACTCGACGGCGACCGGGCAGCGTCGGCTGTGCGGGAAGGACGCACCGTGGCGATCACCGTCGGCGGCGACGACCACGGGCTATCGGCCGAGGACCTGGTCGTGTCGATGAAGCCGCTGCCGGGTTACCAGGTCGAGCGGGAGGGCTCGCACGCCGTCGGGCTCGAGCTCGAGATCGACGATGAGCTGCGAATGGAGGGATGGGCGCGGGAGATCGTGCACGTGGTCCAGAAGGCCCGCCAGGAAGCCGGACTCGACATCAGCGATCGAATCGCGCTGACGCTCGACGGCGATGCGGAGGCGCTCACGGCCGCCCGTACGCACGAGAGCTACATCGCCGGTGAGACGCTGGCCGTCCGGGTCAGCTATGAGCCGCTCGACGGTCCCGAGCCCGTTCAGATCGAGGGGCGCGAGCTCCGGGTGGGCGTGGCGCTGGCTGCGCCGTAGCTACGCCAGCGCCAGGTCTCGCTAGGCAGCGGCCAGCGCCTCTTCGAACTCGGCCTCGAGCTTCCTCTTCGGATACGCGCCGATCACGGTCTTCGCGGCCTGTCCGTTGCGGAACAGGATCAGCGTCGGGATCGACATCACGTTGAATTGGATCGCCGTGTTCTGGTTCTCGTCGATGTTGAGCTTGACGACCTTCAGGTCCTCGGCGTGCGCGACGGCGATCTCCTCGACCACCGGACCGACCATCCGGCAGGGACCGCACCACGGCGCCCAGAAGTCGACCAGCACGGGGAGCTCTGATTCGAGGACCTCGGCCTGGAAGTTGTTGTCGGTGACTTCTGTGACGTTGCCTGCCATGGATGCTCCTTGCTCGTGTTCGTACTTCAGAAAGTATAGCAATGGTGCGAGTCGGAGGCGCACAATAGCCTTGCTGTCGGAGTGAGCGACCCGACCAACAGCGAGATCGCGACTGCGCTCGACGAGCTAGGTGACCTGTACGAGCTGGACGGGGCGGTGATCCACCGGATCGTCGCCTACCGGAACGCAGCCAAGGCGGTCCGCGACTCGACGGTGTCCGTCTCCGCGCTCGCTCGCCAGGGCCGGGCCACCGAGCTTCCAGGGATCGGGCAGATCATCCAGGAGAAGGTGCTGGCGCTTGCCGACGAGGGCGCGATCCCTGCGGCGGTGAAGCTGCGGGCCAAGTTTCCGTCCGGCCTGATCGAGATGACGCGGCTCCCCGGGCTCGGGCCAAAGCGCGCCCGCCGCCTGTTCGAGGAGCTTGGCGTCGACTCGCCGCAAGCGCTCCGGACCGCCGCCGAGCAGCAGCGGATCCGATCGCTGAAGGGCTTCGGGCCAAAGGCCGAGGAGACCATCCTCGCGGCGCTCCAGGTGGCCGGCGCCGGTGAGCGGCGAACACGGGTGGTGCTCGACCGCGCGCTTGCGGTCGGTGAGCAACTGGTCGCCGCGCTTCGGGAGCATCCCGCCTCCGAGCGCGTGGAGCTGGCCGGCTCGGCGCGGCGTATGGCCGACAGCGTCAAGGACCTCGACGTGATCGCCACGGCCAGCGATCCGGCAGGCCTCGCCGCCGCCGCGGCAGGCCTCGACCTGGTCGAGACGGCTCAGACCCCGGGCGAGGCGGGTGTCCGGCTGCGAACCCACACCGATCTCCAGGTGGATGTTCGGATCGTCGCGCCGGACCAGTTCGGCAACCTGTTGCAGCATTTCACCGGCTCGAAGGAGCACAACATGGCGCTCCGCGACGCCGCGGTCCGCACGGGCCTGCATGTCTCCGAGTACGGGGTCCTCGATGACGCCACCGGCGAGACGCACCGCTGCGAGACCGAGGCGGAGGTGTACCGACTGCTGGGCCTCGACTACATCGAGCCGGAGCTTCGGGAGAACCGCGGCGAGCTCGAGGCAGCGGCCCGGGGAGAGCTGCCCGATCTGATCGAGCTAGAGGATCTCCGCGGGGACCTGCACTGTCATACGACCGCCTCGGACGGGACGGCGTCAGTCGAGGAGATGGCGGTGGCCGCGCGCGACGCCGGCTACGAGTACCTCGCGATCACCGACCACTCGGCGAGCTTCGGGTTCGGAGACGATCTCTCGGCCGACCGCCTGCGGGACCACGTCGAGCACATTCGCGCCGTGTCGATCGACGGGATCGAGTTGCTCGCGGGGTCAGAGGTCAACATCCTCCCCGACGGGCGGCTCGACTACCCGGATGAGGTCCTCGCCGAGCTCGACTGGGTTATCGCGTCGGTGCACTCGTCGTTTCGGATGCCCGCCGCGCAGATGACCGAGCGGATCGTGCGCGCGATCGAGCACCCGCTCGTGGACGCGATCGGCCACCCCTCCGGCCGCAAGATCGAGCGCCGGAGGCCCTACGAATTCGACGCCGAGCAGGTGATCGGGGCGGCGGCGCGGACGGGCACGATGCTCGAGATCAACGCCTCGCCGGACCGGCGGGACCTGAACGACGTCCACGCCCGGGCGGCTGCTGCCGCGGGGGTGCCGATCATCATCAACTGCGATGGCCACCGCGTGGGCGGGTTCTCCGTCGCGCGCTACGGGGTCGCTACCGCGCGACGGGGATGGCTTACCGCCGCCGACGTCGTGAATACCCGGCCGTGGCCGGAGGTCGCGGCGCTGCGCCCCCGGCGGCGCGTTTAGGGGGGTCGGGGCGTCGCTGGATCACCACAAACGCCACCAGCCCCGCGATGCACAGGACCAGCGCGACGAAGAAGTTCAGCCGAAGCCCCAGAATGTGGTTCGAGTAGTCGATCCGCAGCGTCTCCTCGAAGATTCTGAAGCCCGAGTAGCCGGCGACGTACAGCGCAAACAGCCCTGGCGGCTTGATTTTTCGATGGTTCCCCAGCCACACCAGGAATGCAGCCAGCGACAGGTTCCAGATGATCTCGTACAGGAACGTGGGCTGGTAGGTCGCGTACTGGGCGAAGCCGGCCGGGCGGTGCGCCAGGTCGATCTTCAGCGCCCAGGGGAGCGTGCTCGGCTTGCCGAACAGCTCCTGGTTGAAGTAGTTGCCGATCCGTCCGATCGACTGGGCGACGAGCAGCGAGGGCGCGACCGCGTCAGCGAAGCGCCGCACTTCGACGGGACCGAGGCGCCGACGCGCGAGCCACAGTCCAACCAGCGCTCCGCCCGCGATCCCGCCCCAGATCCCGAGGCCGCCCTTCCACACGGCGAACGGCCCCCACCAATGCGGAGGGATCTGGCTCGGCGTGGTGATCAGGAAGTAGATCCGCCCGCCGATCAGGCCGGCGGGGAAGGCCCAGACGGCGATCTCCTGTGGCAGGTGGGGGTCGCCCCCCGCCTTGCGCCACCGATGGCGTGAGACCAAGATCGCCGCGAGCACCGCAAGCACGTACATGAGCCCGTACGCGTGGACGAAGAACGGGCCGATGCTGAAGCCGTTCGACGAGGGGCTTGGGATGTAGGCGGGGCTCACGCGTGTGGGCGCGCCCGACGGGGATGCCTCGAGGTTCCGTTCAGCTCGAACCGGTTCGACCGGAAGCCGGGCGTCCTGACGAGCTGGATCGGCTTCAGCGGCGAGGTCTGCTGAACGTAGAAGCGAGCGCCGTCGCGCTCCTCGATCGCGGTCACCGCCGCCGCTTGCCGGCGCCACGCAAGCGCCCAGATGATCGCGAACCCGGCCGCAACCGCCGCGACCTGCGGGATCACGAACGCGACCGCCCCGGCGCCGATCGTCGACAGCAGCAGCGGCCACAGCCGGTTCAGCAGCGTGCGCGACGGGTTGACCTCCGGCAGCGAAGGCTGCGTCCGGGCGCTCGCCAGCAGTCCGGCGATCGGGGGTGAGGTCTCGGCGCGGCGGCCTTGCCACAGACCGATCACGCCCGCAAGCAGCCACCAGCCGGCGCCGAACACCACCACCAGGTCGTCGCCGTTACCGGCGGCGGAGAGCACGGTGACCGCCGCCAGCGAACTTGCGGCGCCCGCGCTCAGGAGAACCGTCGTGCGAAGGAAGTCGCTGAAGCGCACTAGTCCGCGACCAGAGCGGCGAGCAGGTCCCTGACCCCGTCGGTCCCTTCCACCACGATGTCGGCCTCGTCCGTGATCTCGGAAGGCCCGTCGTCTGAGCTGACGCCAACGCGGACGGCGCGGGAGATCCGCCCCTCGTCCGCGAGCTCGACGAGCGCGTGGAAGGCGTCGAGGTCGGTGGTGTCGTCGCCGACATACATCGCGGCGTCGACGTCCGAGTCCGCCAGGAGCCCCTTGATGCCCGCTCCCTTGTCGATCCGGACCGGCGGGCGGACCTCGAGCACCTTGCGTCCCCAGTGGGTGCGAAGCCCGGCCTCCTGGGCCCTGGCGGCGATCGCATCGATCGCGGCACGGGCCGCCTCCTCGTCGGGCGCGCCGCGCCAGTGAAACGCGACGATCGCCCCCTTGTCCTCGATCCGGACGCGCCTCCGGCGCAGGTCGGGAGTGTCCGCCTCCCTCCCGAACTCGTGGATCCGCGCCGCCCAGCCCTCGAGGGTCGGGTCGAGGCGGGGCTCGGTCCAGCCCGCCCGCAGCAGCTCTGAGCCGTGCGCGCCCAGGTAGGAGATGGCTCCGATCGCGACCATTGCGCGCGCCTCCGAGGCGCGCCGCCCGCTCACGCACGCCACGATGCCATAGCGGCGAGCAACCTCGATCAGCAGCTGACGCGTGCTCTCCGGCACGATCGCGTCCGCGGCCATCTCGACGATCGGCGCGAGCGTTCCATCGATATCGAGCAGGATCGCCGCGCGCGAAGGATCCGCGCGGATCGGCGCAAGCGCCTCGAGGTCGACTGCTGATCGCACGGCCTTCAAGTATGCCTTTCCCCCCCGGCTCGCGTTCGGGCAATACCATGCTGGGCGCAATGGGCGAGCCCACAGTCGGAGAGGGATACGCGCTTTCGAACATCGATGAGATGGGCGAGGGCTACGGCTTTCGCAAGATCCGCCGCGCACTCGGCGTGACCGCGTTCGGGATCAACGCAATCGTCCTGCCACCGGGGTACGACACCGGCACTCACTACCACGACGAGCAGGAGGAGACGTACTTCGTCCACCAGGGATGGGTCGCCGTGCACTTCGGCGACGGATCGGAGCACATGCTCGGGCCGGGCGGGGTCGTACGGGTCGACGCGCAGACTCATCGCGGCATGCGAAACGCGGGCGAGGAACCAGCGGTGATCGTGATCGCCGGCGGCAAGGACGGGTACGTGGGTCGCGATGGCCAATCGGTCGGAGGCAATCCGCACGAGGGGCCGCCGGGCGCGGCCTGAGACGCTCCGCGTGTACCGCTGGGTCGAGCACACCGCTGAGCTCGAGCTGGCGATCGAGGCCGCGAGCGAGGGAGAGGTTCTCGAGGAGGCGCTCGACGCGCTCGCGGAGCTGCTGGGCGGCGGTGGCGATGGGCGGCCGGAGACGCGTCGCGTTGTCGTGGCCGCCTCGGATCGTCCCGCGCTGCTCGCCGGCTGGCTCGAGGAGCTGGTTTTCCTTGCGGAGTCCGAGGGGTTCGTGCCCGGCGCGGTCCGCTCGATGGAGCTTCGCGACGATGGGCTCGAGGCCAGCGTCTCCGGCGTGATCGGCGATCCGCCGCCTCTCGTCAAGGCCGTGACCTACCACCGGCTGGCGTTCGAGGCGACCCCGCCGGGGTTCGCCGGGCGGGTGGTGCTCGATGTCTGAGCTGGGCGTGCAGCGCATCGACGACGAGCTGTGGGAGATCCCCGTGGGGGCGGTGCCGGGAATGCGTGTGCCGGCACGGGTCTTCGCCGATGCCGAGCTGCTCGGCGCGATCGAGCGCGACCGCTCACTCGAGCAACTGGCGAACGTCGCGACGCTCCCCGGGATCGTCGAGGCGTCGCTGGCGATGCCCGACATCCACCAGGGATACGGATTCCCCGTCGGCGGCGTGGCGGCGACCGAGGCACCCGACGGCGTCGTCTCGCCCGGAGGCGTCGGCTACGACATCAACTGCGGGGTTCGGCTGCTCGCGATGCCGATCAGCTTCGATGACCTCGGCGAGCGGCGGGAACGGCTGGTGCACGAGATCTCGCGGAGCGTCCCCGTCGGCACGGGCGGCAAGGGCGCGCGCGACGGGCTCAGGGGCGTCGACCTCGACCACGTGCTCCGGGAGGGACCCCGGGCGCTCCTCGACGACCTCGGGATCGGCTCCGAAGAGGATCTGCACTTCACCGAGTCGGGCGGCCGGCTCGAGGGCGCCGACCCGGCCGCGGTGTCGGCGAGGGCGCTGGACCGGGGCGCTGGGCAGATCGGGACGCTGGGGTCCGGCAACCACTTCCTGGAGCTCCAGCGCGTCGACTTGGTATTGGACGGAGCGGCGGCGGACGCGTTCGGCCTGCGCGAGGGCCAGGTGACGGTTCTGATCCATTCCGGCTCCCGTGGCTTCGGTCACCAGGTCTGCACCGACTACGTCAAGAGGATGGACGCGGTGCTCGGACGCTACGGGATCGAGCTGCCCGACCGCCAGCTCTCGTGCGCTCCGATGAGCTCACCCGAAGGTGTCGAGTACCTGGTAGCGATGGCCTGCGCCGCGAACTTCGCCTGGGCCAACCGCGCAGCGATCGCAGATCGCGTGCGCGCGGCCATCCGGAATGTGCTCGGCCCGTCGGTCGCGCGCGGCACCAGGCAGGTGTACGACGTCACTCACAACGTCGCGAAGCTCGAGCGCCATCACGGCAGGTCGGTGTGCGTCCACCGCAAGGGCGCCACGCGTGCATTCCCCCCGGGCCACGCCGAGCTGCCGCCAGAGTATCGAGAGGTCGGACAGCCCGTGTTCATCCCGGGGAGCATGGGGACAGCGTCATTCGTCCTCGCCGGACGCCAGGGCTCGATGGAGCGCTCGTTCGGGACCACGTGCCACGGAGCAGGCAGGCAGCTTTCGCGGACCGCAGCGCGAAAGCTCGTCGAAGGCGGCGAGCTCCGCCGGCGTCTCGAGGAGCAGGGGGTGGCGGTTCGGGCGCCGTCAGCGCGCGGACTCGCGGAGGAGGCGCCCGAGGCCTACAAGGACGTCGAGCGGGTGGTCGCGATCGTCGAGCGTGCGGGCCTCGCGGCGCGCGTGGCGCGACTGCGCCCGATTGGAGTCGTCAAGGGCTAGGCACGCCGCGACCGGGCTCGGGCTCGCCGGGCTGCGGATCGGGGCTGGGCACGGGGTCCGGCCCCGGCTCCGGCACGACCGGGGTAGCGGGCTCTTCGGGTGTCGGAACGGTCGCGGGCTCCTCGGGGTCGGCCGGGGACGCCGGGTCGGGTACCGCCGGCGTCACCGGAGCGTCGGGCACGGCCGGAGTCGCCGGCTCGGTCGGGTGCGGGACCTCCGCGGTTGGCCGTGGGGGGACGGTCGATGCTGGCCTCATGCGCTTGCGCTACCCGCTCACAGCAGGGACGCAACGTACACTCGCGGCCATGAACCCCGCGTCGGTCGAGGAACTTCCGCCTGCCGAGGAGCTCTCGCTCGCTCCGGCCCCGATCGTCCCGGTCGGGCCGGGCCGTGTCGGCCGGGTCGCGGCGGCGATCCGGGAATACTGGCTCGGCGCGACGGTGTACCTGGGGTCGCTCGCCTTGCTGTTCTGCACCGCACTGATCAACGGTGCGCTGCGCCACGTCTCGCTGACCAGTCAGCTCGTCAACTGGGATGGCCACTGGTACTACTGGGTCGCGACCAACGGATACCCCACTCATGTCCTGCACGCGCAGACTCGGCTCGGGTTCATGCCGCTGTATCCGATCTGCATGTGGTTTGTGTCCCATGTCTTCGGCTGCTCGTTGATCGCCGCCGGGGTCGTCATCTCGGCGGTTGGGGGGTTCATCGCGGCGATCCTCGTGCAGCGACTGACGATGGGCTGGTGGGGACAGGAAAGCGGCCGCCGCGCGGTCGTGCTGTTCTGCGTGTTCCCCGGCGCGGTGGTGTTCTCGATGGTCTACTCCGAGGGCCTGCTGCTGCCGCTCGCGGCGGGCTGCATCCTCGCTCTCGAGCGACGGCGCTGGGTGCTTGCCGGCGTGCTCGCCGCCTTTGCCACCGCGGTCGAGCCCGACGCCCTGGCGCTCGTCCTGGTCTGTGCGGTGTCCGCGATCCTCGAGCTGCGCCGACGAGGACTCCGGGATCGGGCAGCCTGGCGGAGCCTGTTCGCGCCGCTCCTCGCGCCGGTGGGAGCGGTGGCGTTCGCCGGATTCCTGTGGGCGTGGACGGGCACGCCGTTCGCCACCTACATCACTCAGCACTACGGCTGGAAAGAGAGCACCGACCCCCTCGCGCTCCTGAACCTGGTGGAGGTCCTCGTCTCCCAGATCTCCTTCACACACTTCAACCAGCCGACGATCGACCTCAACCTGGTGATCGGGTTGATTGGGGCGGTGGTGCTGGTCGGTGGGCTGACGCTGCTGCTGCGCAAACCGCGGCAGGTCTCCCCGGAGGCGTTGACGTGGACGCTCACGATCAGCTTCCTCGCCGTTACATCCGAATACGTGCCCCCGAACCCGCGGCTGCTGATCACCGCGTTCCCAGTGATCTGCGTGTTCGCCCACCGGTTGCGGGGAAGGGGCTACGTCGCCCTGATCGCAACCAACGCGGTACTGCTGGTTGGCCTCAGCGCCATCACATACGTCGGCGTAACACTTCGACCCTAATTTGAAACAACCCGTGTCTTGTTCCGTGACACGGGAGAACGGCACAGTCCGCTCATGTCAGGGGATTGGCGTTCCACTGGGCCTATGCGCCAGCGGAACGCCAAAGCTCGCGTCGCCCGGATCGCTGATCGCCAGTGGGGGCGTGTGAGTTGGGCCCAGCTGCTTGCTGTCGGTCTGGATGAGAAGACCGTTTGGCGGTGGGCGCAGGCTGGCTACCTTCATTGGGTCCTGCCGCGCGTCTACGCCGTGGGACATCAGGCGCCATCAACCGAGGCAGACCTGGCGGCGGCATTGCTGTATGCGGGTCCGGGGGCGATGCTCTCGCACGCGACCGCCGCGTGGTGGGGGCTGATCGACGAGCAGCCGAAGACGATCTCGGTCAGCACCCCCCGGCGGTGCAAGTCGCTGAAGGGCGTCGAGGTCCACGGTCGGCGGAGCGTCGAGCGGGTGTGGCACAAGGGATTGTCGGTCACGCTGGTGGCGCAGACGTTGCTCGACTACGCCACGGTCTGCACGCTTCGTCGGCTTCGCCGCGCGATTGCCGAGGCTGACTATCAGCGGCTCGCGACACCGGCGGAGCTCGAGGCCGTGCTCGCGACCGGCAGGGCCGGGAGCGCGAAGCTTCGTCAGGCGATCGCGATCCACCAGCCTCGCCTGGCGCGCACCCGCAGCCTGCTGGAGGAGCTGTTCCTGGAGCTGTGCGAACGTCACGAGCTTCCAGTGCCGAGCGTCAACGTGACCGTCGAGGGCTTCCTCGTCGACGCCTTCTGGCAACAGCACCGACTTGTTGTCGAGGTCGACGGACACCGTGCGCACGCCACCCCGGCGCGGATGAAGCGCGATCGAGAGCGCGACCTCGCGCTCAGACGCGCCGGGTACACGGTCCAACGCTACTCCTGGTGGCAGGTCACCGACCAGGCCGAGCTCGTCGCCGCGGACGTCCGCGCCGCGCTCACCCGCGCGTGAACAGCTCCACGCGCACGGGGCTCGCATACCCGAACTGGGTGGTGGCGTGCCTCGGGTACAGAGCCCCGAGCGCAGCACGCAGGCGTAGGAAGCGCGCTCGGTTGCGCCTCGAGCCCGACGGGCCATCCGGCTGCCCCTCGTGGCTCGAGATCAGCCACAGCCGCGGGCAGCGCGCCGGGAGGCCGGCGAGCTGTGCGGGCGCGAGCGAGGCGTAATCCTCGACGTACGGCTTCACGGTGCTCCACGGGGCGGCGGGCAGGATCGGCCGCGGGGCTGTCCGGGCCGCCGCCAGGTAATACCGAAACGCCATCCGCCCATCCGAGGGATAGAAGACGGCGCAGTCAGAGCCGCCCGATCGCGCCAACACGTATGCGCTTGCCGCTTTCCAGTCCTCCGGCGATACGCCATAGCTTGCAGTCACCTGCAGCGCCCGCAGCACGATCAGCGCGGCTAGAAGCGCAGCGCCCGCAAGCCACGGGAGCCGGCGGTCGGTGACCGCCAGCGCGAGCAGCACCCCGACGGGCGGAACCGCCATCAGCAGGTTTCGAGGCATGAAGATCGGCTGCCCGAACAGCGATTCGAGCCACGCCAGGACCACCGGCACGAGCAGCCACGAGAGCACGAGGCCATGCGCCCACCGGGCCTCTCCTCGGGCGGCTCGGATGGCGAGAACGACAATGACGGCGAGCAACGCGGCCGCGGTCAGGACGAGCAGCGCCACCGTCGTCGCGGTGCGGTGAAAGATCGGATCGAGGCCCGCGGAGCTGAGCGCCTGCAGCACCTGCCGCTCGATCTTGAGCGTGGGTCTCGGCACCCAGAACAGCTGGCCCGATCCGCGCGAGAGCGCGAGCGCCACGAGCGGGATCCAGCTGAGCGCGGCGAACGCGAGCGCCACAAGCACGGGGCGAAGCGCCCGGCGCCGGCCAACCAGCATCAGCAGCTGGGCGGGCAGGACCAGCACGGCCACGAAGCTCATGTACGCCGCGAGCGCGGTCGTGATCGCGTAGCCGATGGCGGGCGCCGTCGTGGGCCGGCCCTCCTCGGCGCGCCGGACCAGCGTCACAAACGCAAGGTACGAGGCACATGTCAGCGCCACCATCGGCGCGTACCCGCGTGCGCTCTGACCCCAGAACACGAGCGGGAGGCTGACCGCGGTGAGAAGCCCCGAGATCAGCGCAACACGGGCGCTGAACAGCGTCTGTGCAAGCAGCGTCACGAGCCCGGCACTCGCCGCCGCGAACACCAGCGATGGCAGCCGAAGCACCAGCAGGCCGTTGCCGAACAGCCCGGTCAGCAGGTGCAGCAGCAGGTAGTACCCGGACATGTTGCCGCCGTCGTGGGCGAGCGCCCGGCCGAGCGCGGCGCCGTGCTGGGCTGCGATCGTGACCGTCGCCCCCTCGTCGAATCCGAGGCTGCGATCGGTGATCCCGTAGGCGCACAGGCACGCCGCGACGAGCGCCCCAAGCGCGGGCACGAGGATCTCCACGCCGGGTCGCCGTCGCGAAACGGGGGCCTCCCGCGCGCGCGGCGGGTTGGGTGCGAGCTCGACGTTCATGTGTTCAAGACTCCGCGAGCGCAGACGGCCCGCTCGCGAGATCGCCGACCGGCCGCTCGCCGGCTCGCCGCCTCCAGCTGTGCCACGCGTAAGCGCCCACCAGCGCGTACGCCCCAAGGACCACCGGCGCAGAGCCGAGCGACAGCGCGAGGATCCCATCCGGCTTGACCACGAACACCGACGCCAGCACCGCGAGCACCAGGACAGGCCAGTGCTGGATCACCGGGCAGCAGGCCACGAGCACCAGTCCCCAGCTCAGGTACCACGGCCACGTCGCCGGGCCGGCGAGGGCGAAGGCCAGCAGCAGCAGTCCGAGCTGGCGGACGGCGTTGTGCGAGCGCGTCCGCCACAGCACCAAGGCGCCCGCGCCCACCGTCAGCGCGAAAGCCGCGGTCGCGAGCGCGGACTCGAGCGAGCGCCCGTCGACGGCCACGCCGGCGCCACTCAGGAGTCCCGCGAGCGTCCGGCCAACGGCCGTCGCCGGGGTGATCGCGAGCCGGACTCGCTCGGGCGTCGAGAACACGCTCGTCGAGATCCAGTCGGCCCCGACACCGGCGAGGACGCTCACGGCGACGGCCACGGCCACCACCAGCGCAGCCGATCGCGCCAGCGCGCGCGCCGCCGCAGATCGATCCGGCATCGAGCGCGCCCAGACCACAGCGATGAACACAGCCGCCACAGCTGCGGGCAACTTCACGGTCGCGGCGAGCGCGCACAGCGCGATGCCGTACGCCGGCCGCCCGCCAACGGCGAGCGCGACCCCGGCGACCATCAGGCCGGCCATCAGCGCGTCGTTGTGCGCGGGCGCGATCAGCTGGAGCAGCACGAGCGGCGACAGCGCCCCGAGCCAGAGCGCCCGCCTCGGATCGGCCCCCAGCGACCGTGCCAGCCGGGGGATGAATACGACGAGCAGCACCGCTCCCCCGAGCTCGAGCCCGCGCAGCAGCAGCACCCCCACGATCAGGTTCGAGCCGGTCACGGACACGATGGCGCTCACCAGGCCGAGGAACGCGGGACCGTATGGGGCCGTGGTGTGCCGCCAGAACGGCGACACCGCCGCAAGCAGGTGCGAGTGTCCGAGCGGGGCGAGGACCTGCGGCGCGTGCGTGTATGGGCTGAGGCCGAGGTGCAGGATGGTCCCCTGGGCCAGGTAGCTGTAGACGTCCTGGCTGAACACCGGCGCGCCCGCGAGGAGCGGCAGACACCAGACGGCGCCGACCGTCCGCAACGCGTTGAGCGAAAGACCAGAAGCGCTCCGCCCCAGCCCGAGCCAGGCTCCGGACAGCAGGGCAATCCCCAGATACAAGAGCACGTCGGCGGCGACGTGGCCCGGCGAGATCCGAAACCACCAGTCTGCGCCGCGTCCGGTCAGCGAAGGCCCCATCAGGGTCACGAGCAGCGACCCCGTCAGCCCGAGCGCACCCCATCCCCAGACGGGCTTCAGAGACCGA